>JBFFCW010000048.1:0-14673 GCA_041559695.1 Desulfobacterales bacterium | reverse complement strand
GCCGGCCCAGCCCTGAATGGTAACGGTCTCTGTCTCCAAATGTTTAGTCGCTTCATAAGTTAAAAGATTGGCTAGCTCGGACGCAAGGTCTCTAAAATCTTTGGTTGTAATATCATGTTCCCGAACAAGTGCTAATTTATGCCTGACTAAGGGGTGATCAACGACATGTACCGGCACGGCAACCTCCTACTGTGACAGGTTAAGGGTGTATAGGGTAACAGGCAGGACAAAACCGAACAAAAGGTACAACGGTATTGTGAGTCATTAATTGCAGCTTCGTATATGCAATTAATACCCCTGTGTCAAGCAAGAAGAAAATTTAATCAGGAGCTAAAATTCGCCTAAGGGGCGATCAAAGGTATATGCTGCGGGTTCTTTGACGAGTTTTTCAGTCGCTGTATCGACATTGTCACCCGATGCCGAAAAGGGCAGGCTGATGAGCCAAAAAACGGATCCAACGGCAGTCGCAACCAATCCAATAGGCCGGACAACAACCATATCGTACATCATCGCACCGCCGCCGGGCTCTTTCGTCTGAAAATATTCCTGGGCCAGGGCTGAAGTCGCGAAGGGGACAGCGATCAAGGCCGCGATCACTCCGAGGACCACCCATGATTTTACAGTGTTTCGCATAATTGCCTCCTTATGAGATCAATCGTCCGGTATTGAAATTTCTTTAGAATTTTTTTACACAAAAAACCATGCAGGTAAAAATAGATGAAGCCGATCTGTCGGCCGTCTTTATTTTTACAGGTTAGCAACTCAACAACAGATAGGGTTGAATCCATTTTAACTCGGCGCTATATTAGCACTGCGGCTATTATTAGTAAATCAAATTTCTTTAAAAATTTCAAGTATTAAAAGCTTGTGCGCGTTACCGGACGGAATCGACCGGGTTCTATTCATTCAAAGACCTCTGCCACACTGTAACCAAATGACAGTTGAAAATTCATATATTGAAGTTGCGGTTGCCGTACCCGTTTACCATACTTTCACTTACAGCGTCCAGCAGTATTTATTGCCGTTTGCAGCGGCCGGGAAGCGCGTCCTGGTGCCTTTCGGTCAGCGCAGGGTAACCGGATATATTTTAGGCCCTTCCCAAGATTGCGCGGCGGCTGAAATCAAGCACATTTTGGATGTGCTCGATGAACAACCCCTGTTTGGGCCGGCGATGATTTCATTTTTTCAATGGATTTCAGACTACTATAAACATCCTATGGGTGATGTCATCAAAAATGCGCTGCCGGGCGGCCTGACCCTTTATGATTATGCCTCGATAACGATTACGCCGCAGGGAAAGCAGGCTTTAAAGGGCGATGCGATCAATCCATTTGAAAGGGCGGTCTTGAAACTGCTTGATTCCGGACCGTGTCGTCTTAATCATTTGAGCCGCAGGCTGAATCAAGTGGTGCCCGGCGCACTCATCCAGTCGCTTGAGCGCAGCGGACATATATTGAAGACTCGAGAGCTGCGGCAAGCTTCGATAAAGACCCGCCAGAAGCGGTTTTTCGCCCTGGCGGATCCTGTTCCTGCTCTGGATCGGCTTTCGAGGCCCCGAAAAAAGATCATCGACATTATCGCTAATGAAGGCGAAATTTCGATGTCCGAACTCAAAAAGCATGTACCGACCGCAGCGCGTCTGGTCCGGGCACTGGAAAACGATGGATACCTGACGGTTCGGCATAAAAGAGTTTATCGAGATCCCTTTGGTGAGCTCATTCGCGCGGACATCCCGCCTGTCATGAACGCCGAGCAGCAAAATGTCGTCGTTCAAATCGTTGATTCGCTAAATAATGGGTTTACCACCTTTCTCTTGCAGGGGGTCACCGGCAGCGGCAAAACCGAAGTCTACATGCAGGTTGCTGCTGAAACCCTCAAACAGGGAAAGTCTGTGTTGGTGCTGGTGCCGGAAATTGCGCTCATCACCCAGATGGAAAGGCGATTCCGTGCCCGATTCGGCGAACGCATCGCCGTGCTTCACAGCGGTCTTTCGGCCGGTGAGCGCTACGATCAATGGAGCCGTATCTTGCAGCAAAAAGCGGATATTGCCATTGGTGCGCGGTCGGCCATTTTCGCCCCGTTTCCAGAAGTGGGGTTGATTATCGTAGACGAAGAGCACGATAGCTCATATAAACAGGAAAATAATCTGCGGTATAATGCCAGGGATCTTGCAGTGGTCAGGGCTAAACTCAATGGCTGCGTGGCGCTGCTGGGCTCGGCCACGCCTTCGATTCAATCCTGTTATAATGCCCTTTCAAAGAAATTTATTCAGGTTAACCTGCAGCATCGTATCGAACGCCGCCCGTTGCCTGCTATAAAGATCGTTGACCTCCGTGAAAGCCTTGGTTACAGGGGGCAGCAGCGTTTTATTGCGCCGCTGTTGCAACAGGCCATCAAAGACACGCTAGATCATCGCCAACAGGTGCTGCTTTTTCTAAACCGCCGCGGATTTGCCAGTTTTGCACTCTGTCGATCATGCGGGCAGCCTCAGCGCTGCAAACACTGTGATATCTCCCTTACCTATCACCAGAAGGCCAATGCCTTTAAATGCCATTACTGCGGGTTTTCCCGCGCGGCAACATCCCGCTGCGACAGTTGCGGATCTCCGAAAATAAAGAAATTGGGGCTAGGCACTGAAAAAATTGAGACCACGGTCCATAAACTTTTTCCGGATGCCCGGGTTGCCCGCATGGATCGGGATACCACCGCAAGGAAGGGGGCCATTGTTAAATTACTCAGAGGCCTCAAAGATCAAACCATCGATATCCTGGTCGGAACCCAAATGGTGGCGAAAGGCCACGATTTTCCAAATATTACGCTGGTGGGAATCATCTGCGCTGATCTTTCGCTGAACTTTCCCGATTTTAGGGCCGGCGAACGGACCTTTCAACTTCTGGCCCAGGTGGCCGGCCGTGCAGGAAGAGGGTCTTTTCCGGGGCGGGTCATCCTGCAAACCTATAATCCGGACCACTTCAGTATATTGGCTGCGCGCGATCAAGATTTTAATTCTTTTTACCATCAGGAGATCAATTTTCGCAAAGCCTTAAATTATCCCCCATTTTCAAGAATGATCCAACTTAAGATCTCCGGCAAAGATCCAGCGCTGACCCAAAATTATGCGCACAACCTGGGTGGTAGATGCCGGACGCTGAAAACGTCAAATTCATCGGTTTTTGGCACCGTTGAAATTATGGGGCCGATCGAATCATCCCTGACCAAAGTCGCCAGGCGATATCGATGGCAAATCCTTTTAAAAGGCCGGCATGCCGGTGCCCTGCATCAATTTGTCAGCCAGCTCCTAGCTGAAAATTCCACTGTGTTTCATCATGGCCGGGTGCGGGTGGTCATCGACGTGGATCCCGTCGCCCTCATGTAAAACCGTTTTTAGGTTGGCCAGTTAAGCCGCTTAAGCCAGTTGTGCCCGTTGAAATTGGAAAATTTTTTAACCAGCAAACGGGCTCAACGGGCAACAGGCTCAACCCGTGTGAATTTAAGATACCTTCTGGTAACTTGACACCGATTGTTTAACAACATAGAATTTCTAGATCGGAATAATTTTGAATCCAGAGAAGGAGTATGTTCAATGACAAAAAAGGGGCATGTTGTTTGTATATCGTTGTTGGTTGTGGTTTGCCTCAGCGCCTATGCGCGTGGGGCCAAAAGCGACTCCGGACGCGTCATACTATCAACCGTCTATTTCAAAAACGATTCTGCGGTGCTTGCGGCGGAATTTGAAAATGATCTTAAGAAGGTTCAGGCAGCGCTCGAAGCGGATTCAGCCATCGGTTTGCAAATTGAAGGCTACGGCCGCAATCACGGCACACCTGAAAAAAATCGCGCGATTTCGCAAAAACGTGCTGAGGCGGTGCAGCAGTGGTTTGTGAAGCAGGGTGTCGCTGCGGATCGGCTGGTGGTCAAACCTTTAGGTGATTCTGAGCCGGCAACAGAGAAGGATAGGGCCAAAGATCCTGCGCTGGCGGAGCGCGTCGAGATTTTGCAGGTTTCTTTAAAGCGGCCTTTGGCCCATCTGCCGACCCTGCGTTACGAATTTGCGCCGGTTATGGAGGGCCGAAAAGTCGTCCATGATTTTGTCGTTCAGAACAAAGGTTCGGCACCGCTTGAGATTCAAAAAGTCAAAACCGACTGAGGGTGCACGGCTGTCTCTTATACGAGGCAGATCCCTCCCGGCGGTGAGGGAAAAGTTACCCTGAGCGTTAATACCAATCACAAAGGCGGGAGAAAATTATTAAAGACGGCGACTATTTATACCAATGACAAAAAGAATCCGCAGCTGAAGCTATCCATTATCGGAGAGGTTGAAAAATTTGTTACGATTCGACCCAGCCAGGTTCGGTTGCACGGTGTCATCGGACAGGAGATAAAAGGAAAGGTGACCATCATTCCTGCCCCAAAATACCCTTTCAAAATCGTAAAGGTTCGGGCCCGGGACGGCAAAGACATTTCGTATCAATTGTCGGGAGAAAAAAGTGAAAACGGGCACAAATATGCGCTGACCGTAGAAAATAAAAGAATGCAGAAAGGGAGTTATTTCGATATCATTACGCTGGAAACCGACAGCAAGATTCAGCCTGAACTTCACATCCGCGTTTATGGTCAACTCCGGCAGCAAACTGAAAAAGAAAAAAAGGGTGATTAGAATCCTTCTCAAAAATTGGATTTTGGTTCAAGATTCCGTCTCGGCCTAAAGGCTTCGCCGGGACACGCGCGGCGAAGCCGATTGTCTGACCGGAGGTCCACCGGAGGCGGATCGAAGGATTTGAAACGAGGCTCCAACAAAGAGATTTATCCGCCTCTGGCGGGTTGGGCCAAAAGACATTTTTGAGATGGGTTCTATTAGATTCGTATGAAAAATCTTAAAGTGATTGTCTTTGATTGCGACGGTGTGCTTTTCGATACCGAAGCGGCCAACCGTGCCTATTACAATCATATCTTAAAGCATTTTGGCAAACCGGTGATGACAACGGGTCAGTTTGCCTATGCCCATCAGCACACCTTAAATGAAGCCATTGCGCATTTATTTGGTAACGAACAGAGCATTGCTGCCGTGCACGCCTATCGCCAGACAATGGATTACAATCGATTCCTTAAATTACTGAGAATCGAGCCCCATCTGGTTGCGCTGCTCTCAAAGATCAGACCCAAATTGAAAACCGCCATTGCCACCAACCGTTCCGACACCATGGACCGGCTGCTGTCTGAATTTAACTTAACCGAACAGTTTGATCTGGTGGTGACTTCTTTCGATATCCCGCGTCCGAAGCCCCATCCGGACTCCCTGCTTAAAATATTGTCCTATTTCAACATTGTGCCGCACCAGGCCCTATACGTCGGTGATTCGCAGGTAGACGCCGAGGCGGCCGCTGCAGCAGAGATTCCTTTTGCGGCCTATTGCAATGAAACATTGCCGGCCCAATACCACATCGAAAACTTAAAAGACCTTGAAAAATTACTGGAGGTGTAAATATGCCGGATGAACCTGCCGAATTAAACAAAGAAGAAGAAATCGCCAAAGACGATGATGACTGGGAAAACCGGGTTTTGTGCAGCGATGAAAGCTGTATCGGCGTGATCGGGCCCGATGGTCGCTGCAAAGAATGCGGCAAACCTTGCAAAGAATCGCCAGCCGGAGAATTGAATACAACCCAAAGCGATAGCGCGCCGCAGAAAGATCTTGATGAGCGGCCGGCGCCCCAGTTCGACGGTGATTGGGAAAACCGCACTTTATGCAGCGATGAAAGCTGTATCGGCGTGATCGGGCCCGATGGTCGCTGCAAAGAATGCGGCAAAGCATACAAGGGGTAAATTACTACTTTGACGAATCCACGTTATCCTGTTAATATTCTTTTATATACCCTTTATTCAAAGATAAAACCAAATGGTAGCTGGTTTTGATACGCCCGCTTGAATTAGAAGTGGCGTCAAAACCTCAGATCGCGTCCAAAGACCCCGCTGAAGCGGGATTGCATGTCTAATTTAAATAGATTAATGCATGCATCAAGGCGCGAGTTGATGAAAAGGTCGTGTTTCCCAGCACACACGGTCGCATGTGGGCATTTCGAAGAAACTCGCAACGCCTTCTTTGGGGGTTAGATGGGGTTTTGAATCCACTTCTAAGATCGGTTACGGAGTCCTGCTTTGTATCTACTAGATCTCATTCCTGCACCCACGTGGCGAGATATCGTCGATATTCTTTTTCTTACCATTGTCGCTTATCAGCTTTACGTGTGGTTCCGTGAAAGCCGCGCACTTCGCGTCATCATTGGCCTGGTTGCCCTGGGCGGCATTTATTCGATTGCCAAATTCTGGGATCTTTTTTTAACGACCTGGGTCTTTCAAATTTTATGGCAAGTGCTTCTCATTCTGCTGCTGATACTGTTCCAGACCGAAATCCGCCAGGTATTGGAAAAGGTCAGTCCGATGCGGTATCTGCGTTCTCGGCGGCGTGTCTTTCAAAAAACATTTGCGAAAGAATTAACCCAGACGCTGTTTGAAATGGCTGCAGATCGAACCGGTGCGCTGATTGTGCTTGCCAGAAATGACAATCCCTCCGAATTTGTCCGTGCCGGACAAACGATTATGGCACTTCCGGAGGCGGCGCTGATCAAAAGCATTTTCAACCGCTATGCCCCTGCCCACGACGGTGCGATCGTTATCGCTCAAGACCGTATCACCCAAATGGGTTGCATCCTGCCGCTGTCTGAAGATGAGAATTTACCGGAAAAATACGGCACCCGGCATCGAGCGGCCCTGGGGCTGTCCGAAATCACAGATGCCATATGTTTGGTGGTGTCTGAAGAACGCTCGGAAGTTGCGACAGTTATTGAAGGAAAAATCGTGACCTGGCAGGATTCTGAGGCATTGGTTGGCCATCTCAGCAAGATCTTCGGTGGGCCCGAAATGCGAGTGCCGGATCTAAAAAGTTTTATCAAGGGGGTTTTCGTCGAAAATTGGCGAACCAAATTAAGCGCACTGGCGCTTGTAACCATTTCGTGGCTCGTTTTAGCCAGCCAGCAGGAAGCAGAACTTACCATGACCACACCGGTGCAACACACCTACGTCGCGTCCGAACTGATGTTGGGACCGGGGTCAACGCCTACCGTCGATTTAACCGTATCCGGTCGGCGTAATACGATCCGTACCCTGAAGGATCAGGACGTTCAGGTCAGTGTCGATTTAAGTGGCATCTCTTTAGGCCGGCATTTGATCAAGGTTTCTGCCAAAAATATATTTTTGCCGTTCGGCGTCCAAATTGATCGGGTAGCGCCCCAAAAAATTATGGTTAATCTGCGGAAGCGTCCCAAAGATCATGGCCCTGACGCCGATCAACAATCCCCCGACCTGTAGCAGTTTTAGGCTTCCAGACTCACCGATTTTAGAATTACCCGGCCCATACTCGAATGTTCCACCATTTCCTGCAAGCTGCAGGTCAGTATTCCATCGTTCGGGCAAACACGCGGGCCGCACTAAACCGGATATATTTTTTATAATTTATCGAAATGCCGTGACGTTAATTTACGGGCAGCGTAATCGTAAAAATGGCTCCGCCGTTGGTGGCATTTTCTGCGACAATGTAGCCTTTGTGATCTTCAATGATGCCATGGCAGATGGATAAGCCCACGCCCATACCCATTGTTTTTTTCCGGGTGAAAAAGGGATCAAAAATGTGCTCCAGATCTTTTTGGGAGATACCCGGGCCGGAGTCCTGGACCTTGATAACCAGTTCCTTGTTTTTGTTGAGGGTGTCGATAGAGATTTTTCCGCTGTGCGTCGGTGTCTCTTTAAGCTTTTCTTGAAATTCAGGAGAACCGGTAATGGATTCGACCGCATTATTAATCAAATTCATCAGGACCTGCCCCAGTTGCTGCGGTGAGCCCGTCAACTTGGGATTTTCAGCCGCCAGATTCAGATTGATTTTCACCCGGCTTTTTGTCAGATAACTGCGAACCAGCATCGATGTATTCTCGACAACCTGATTGATATCGATCGGTTGTTTTTTCTCTTTGCCCGGCCGATTCAGATCGATCAAGTTTCGTACCGTGTCTCGAATGCTCTCAAACGCACTTTTAACCAGATCCAGCTTTTGCAATAATTTCTTGTCTTTTTCGTGCTTTGTTTGAATAACATTGAGCAGCGCTGTAATTCCCTGAAGCGGTGAATTGATTTCATGGGCAATGGAGGCCGCCAGCTGGCCGGTGGCCGCCAGTCTTTCGGAGCGAATCAGCTGATTTTGAAGCATTTTCGTCTGGGTAATATCCCGGGCGACACACAGAAAACAGTATTCACCCAGATAGGAAACGTAACGGCAAGTGATTTCATTGGGAATGAGACGTTTGTCTTTGGCTTTCAGGCCCAGTTCGAATCGGTCTTCTTTTTCGCGGCTGACCTGCTGCATCATGTTTTGCACAAAGGGGATCTGATCGGTTTCAACCAGATCGGTGATGTTTAAACCCAACAGTTCTTCTTTGGTATATCCTGTGCTTTCAAGGACCCCTTCGTTGGATTCAATGAACTGCCCATCGCGATTGAAAATAAACACCCCTTCAGCCACATTATCGAAAAGTTCTTTATAACGCATCAATTCTTCGGCTTGCTTGAACTCCGTTGTGTTGGTGGCGATGATGGTTGCCGCGACGACTCTACCGCTGATTCGCAGCGGGCCGACGCGATAGGTATACCAGTTGAGATCGTTGCTTTCGCCCGCCCGTACTTCAAAACTGTCGGTTTCTCCGGTGCGAAACACAGTTTCGACACTTTCATTTGCCATCTCCCGATATTCCGGCGGCAGAAAATCATAGAAACATCTGCCGATGGTTTGATCTGTTGAAAGCACGCCCATGGCCTGATTGATAAAGCGGATGATGCCGTCTCGATCAACAGTGGTGATGATGTCCGGCGCGGTTTCCACCAGCGAGCGCCACAATTCTTCTGATTCATTCAGCTTTTTTTTGGCCAGTTTCAGCTTATTGATGATCGATTGGGCATGTGACCCAAAGATAATGAACAGGCACAGCACGACGACACGGATGTAAACATCATAAAGGTCCGGGCCGAAGAGTTCCGCGATTAAATTAAATTTATTGGAAAAAAACAGGTTCAATATCGAATCCAGAACCCAGTAGATGGTCGCAAGCAGGGCGACGGCTAGGACCATATTATCCGATAAACTTTCACTATCAAACATAAGTTCGGTTTTCATTTTTCATCTCACTTTAAAATTATTCCGAATTCATTTTTTTTGTTCGTGCCTTCCTGCTGGCGGTGAATAAAAATTTTTGTGACTGATTTGTTGTACCGGGTGGCATAGAATCTAGCTCAGATAATAATCTTTTTAGCCTAATTTGAATTTGATGGCAAATCATTTAAAAGCAATTTTAAGTTGATTTTTAGTTCGAAATGGAATAAAAAACGCAATCGCACTTTAATGATTGGAGGATTCAATGGGTTTTTCAATGGCAACTGAAAAAACTTCAGATAAAAGAGATTCCACGAAAGATGATCGCCGTTCGAATGTCGATCGGCGTAGATTTTCTTATACCGAATACATTCCCGAAAGGCGCTCAGACCGGGATCGACGCAAGGATGAAGAAGCAAAAAGCGAAAAGGGCCAAAACAAGGAGTGACCGGACTTCACAATTCTCTGTCCGTAAAGATATAAAAGGGAACCTGTCTAAAGCGGGTTCCTTTTATATTTTCAGCTTTGACTTTTTTAATTTACTGCCCATCATCGAAACAGAACGATTCTTGGGATAAAGCCCTCATTTTATGAATGTGTAAATGAAAATATTAACACTTTCAGATCGGGTTGAGCCCGTTTTGCATGATCAATTTGATCGACGGCCGTTTGCAGACGTCGACCTGGTTCTGGCCTGCGGCGATCTGCCACCGGAATACCTCTCTTTTGTTTCCGGCAAATTGAACGTGCAGCTTTATTTTGTGCGCGGCAACCATGATCTGCGTTATGATGCCGGCTCCCCTCGGGGCTGTATCAATCTGGCCGACGGACTGGTTCAATTCAGGGGGAAAAATATTCTGGGGCTGGAAGGTTCCCGCTGGTACAACGGCGGGCCGCACCAGTACACGGAGAGGGAAATGCGCCGGAAGATACGACGCCTGCGTCCCCGGATCTGGTGGAAAGGCGGTGTCGACATCGTCATTACGCATGCACCGCCGCGGCACATTCACGATGCAGAAGACCGTTGTCACAAAGGCTTTAAGAGTTTTCGCTGGCTGCTTGATAAATATTCACCGCTCTATTTCATTCATGGGCACATTCACGCAAATTTTACGGAGCCGTCCGATCGGGTAACCATTGTTAACCGCACAAACGTTATTAATACCTATGGATATTATCTGTTTGATTTTGATGACACCCGGGATGCAGAATAGTTGCTGAATCGGCTCTGGAGACCACTGGATTACCGAAATGCTTAAATCCTTCAAGGAAGTGCAGGAGCAAGAGGCGGCGTTTGATACCCGCGATCGCGGAACGCGTATGGTTGCGTTGGACCGCATCGTCGGCAGTGTTGGCCGTTATCAAGATTTTGACGAGCGTTTCCGGATCCGGTCCCATTTACCCGCTGAAAGGCTGGAAAAAATAAAAAGCAAAATGAGAGCGGGCAAAACGCTGCCACCGGTTAAGCTGTATCAAATTAAAAATGAATACTATGCTCTGGACGGCAATCATCGAATTGCGGCTGCCAATAAACTCGGCTACGAGGAAATCCGAGCCCAAATTGTTGAGTTTATTCCCTCAAAAGGTTCGCGGGAAAACTTACTATACCGTGAAAAAGCCCAATTCGACGATCTTACCCAGTTGCCGTATTCCATTGAGTTGACTGATTTCGGCCAGTACGAACATTTGATTGAGCAGATATCCAGACACCGGGATTATCTTGAAAAGAACCTCGCCGCACCGGTCGTTCTTCAAAAAGCGGCCAAAGACTGGTATGAAACCATTTATGAACCGCTAAATGCCATTATTAAAAAAGAAGATCTGATCAGACACTTCCCGGGCAGAACCCTGGCAGATCTTTATACTTTCATATCCGCTCACCAATGGGAGCGGAAAGACCACGGACTCAGATATGGAATTGGAATCAGTCAACTGGTTCCCAAGAACATGGAGGATTTTCGAAAAAAAATGGCTAAATTAAAAGAGACCGAATACCCTGAAATGCTGCGGGAGATTACCGCTTTTGTGCTGATAAACGCTTCGGCTAAAAAAGAGGTGCGTCTCGTTGATAAACTCATCAACCTTGAAGAAGTAAAAGAAGTGCATTCAGTCCACGGCAGTGTGGATATTATTGCCAAAGTCGTGTTGAAGCGCGATCTGGTCTCCTCGGATGCTGAAACCATCGGAGATTTTATACATAACAAGGTCCGGCAACTTTCCGGTGTGCTCAGTACCCAGACCTTAATCCCGGGCTATTCTAAAACAAAGAACACAGATGAAAATTAAATCGGAATTTACGATTCAGGCCATTTAACGCCGTTTGACGGCTTGACCAGTTGTTTCCGAATATACTCGTGAATCTGATCTGAAACGTCTTTCGTCAGGTAGCGAGCGACCCCGGCGCCGGTGCCAACGGCGACCCGGGTAAAATTTCGATCCACCCGTTTAACTTCCACAGTGAGGGGAGTCCCATCCCCACGTCTTGCCAATATTTCGGTTCTTAATTCATCCGCCTTTTCATTTAAAATAGATATTTCAAGATTTTCCAATGCATCCGTGCTGGCCCGAACCGCTTCATTGTATTGCAATTGGTACGTTTTTACGGATTTGCCCTGAAGTTCGGCACAGCCGCCGGTCAGCAGCAAAACACACAGGCAAAAGATGAGAAAGGCAGATTTCATATAATTATAATATCTGATTTTTGTGAGGGAGTCAAAAATGATGCCATTCGAACTTCCAACGGGTTCGCGATCGTGATCTATTTTTTTGCGGTGAAGTGTTAACTTGTTAACTTTACACATGTTAATATGTGTAAACTAAATGAATCGATAGATCACCCCAATAATTGAATTTATATAATAAATACAAATAATTATAATGTTAATAGAGTTGGCACGATGATTGCTCCTTATTTTTCTCCTTAAAGGGCAGCAGCTATGAACCTTCCTGCAAGCCAGGCGATTGGCATTTAAATTTTCTACTTAAACGCAACGATTATAAATAAACGAAAATTTCCCTAAAAGGAGGAACCATGTTCAGAAAGCTATTTTTAACCATGTTGGCCCTGTTTTTTGTTTTCAGCACAGTGGGGGTCAGTTTTGCGCTGGATAAGGGTAACAAGCGCAAAGGCAAATACACCTACCGCAAAGTTTACAAGGCCTGTTTTGAACGCGGCGAGGCCGATTCCAAGGTGCCGCCCATCAGTCCGGCCGACAAGACCCAGGCAGAATGGACATCTATCTTCGAATCAAAAACGTTCAAACAGTTCGGCTGCGAGGATGAGTGGCAGCAAATGTCGCAAACTGAAGTTACCGATGTCTACACGTATTTGCATGACCATGCGTCTGATTCGCTCACACCGGCAAAATGCAAATAACCGCAGAATTCGATCAGGGTTAATAAAAGGTCGGTGTTTATCCCCCCCTTTCAAACCCATAGAAAATAAAGGAGGAAGTCATGATGCGTTTAAAAAAACGATCGGGTTTATTCTTTGTAATCGGCCTTGCTCTGGCGATTGCCATCGGATATACCACCCCCCCCCTGGCATCTGATGCTGCGAAATCTACATCCGATACCAGTTGGAAATTCCATGATATTGTGGATGTTAATTTTGTGATGCAGCAGATCAAAGTTCCGATGCCGGAAGATGTCATGATCATCGATGCCCGGCCCAAACGCGCCACATACGACAAAGGGCACATTCCCATGGCGGTCAGTGTTCCTAACACCAAATTCGATAAAATGACCGATCAGCTCCCCAAGGATAAAAATGCGCTGCTTGTCTTTTATTGCGGAGGTCTTAAATGCAAGCTTAGTCATAAATCCGCTGCGAAAGCGGAAAAGCTCGGATACACCAATGTCAAAGTTTTCGCCGAAGGGTTTCCCCGCTATATGAAAGTTGCCGGAAATTATGCCGGTGTATCCGCTGATTGGGTCAAAAAACAGATCGACGAAAAGGCCGATATCGTCTTGATCGATTCACGACCCAAACGCAAAAAATATGACAAGGGGCATATCCCCACTGCCATCAGCATCCCAGACATGCAGTTTGACAAGCTGACGGGTCAGCTGCCTCAGGATAAAAACAAGCTGCTCGTATTTTACTGCGGTGGTTTCAAATGCAAGCTGAGCCATAAATCTGCCCAAAAAGCGATTGCTCATGGCTACACCAAGGTTAAGGTCTTTGCCGCCGGTTATCCGGCCTGGAAAGCGGCATACGGAGAAGCTGGGACTGTGTCGGCCAAGGCCAGCGATGTCCAGCTAAAGACCGGTAAGGAAGAAGGCAGTATCGACACTGAAACCTTTAAGAAAGTTGTCAAATCCAGCCCTGATAGTATTTACCTCGTTGATGTGCGGGACCCGGATGAGTTTGCCAGCGGCAGTTTTAAGACCGCTGTCAATATACCGGTTGACACCCTGGAGGAAAAAATCAGAACGCTGCCGACCGACAAGCCCATCGTATTTGTTTGCGGCACCGGTGCAAGAAGCGGTGAGTCCTTTTATATGGTGCAGGATTTAAGACCGGAAATCAAAAATGTCTATTATCTTGAAGGCGAATTGACATTTGACAATGACGGTTCATTTAAGATTACCGAACCGGCCTCCTGAGGTTTAATTGAATACACGAATGCACAGAGACGATTGCAGCCGTTCCTTAAAGGGACGGCTGCAATCACTGATTTAAATATTCGGGAGTCAACAATGCAACCAGCAGAAAAGAACAATTCTTTTCTTCAATATATAAGAATGGTGATGATATTGGCCGGATTGATGCTCTGGTCCGTCGTGTTGTTTGCTGCACAGAGCGACGAGAACCAGGCGCCCGGGCGCACCATGGCCCAACAAGCCACCAGGGGCAAAAAAGTCTGGAATACCACCAATCATACCAAACACAGGGCTTTGCAGAAGGATTTTAAATCCGGTCTGGAGGTCACCCGGGCCTGCCTTTCCTGTCATTCCGAGGCGGAAACCCAGTTTCACAAAACCATTCACTGGACCTGGCTGGCCGATCCGGCTGACAACAATAAACAGTTCGGCAAAGCCGGAAATTCTCTGAATAACTTCTGTATTTCAACCAACAAAACCAAGGACAAAGGCTGTATGTCCTGCCATCCGGGATGGGGCACCTCCATGGATAAGGGGATCAACTGCCTTGTCTGTCATAGTCGCAAAGAAATGAATTGGGATGAAAGCATCGAAGATATTGCGGCTTTTCTGGATGCCGGCGATGAGGATTCGCTGGAGATTGCCAGAGAGATCCAGGCCGAGCTGCGCGAGGCGGCCCAGAATGTAGGTCGACCCGGGCGCAAAAATTGCGGGTCCTGCCATTTTTACGGCGGCGGCGGTGACGGGGTCAAACACGGCGATCTGGATTCCTCCCTGGCGAAACCCAATAAAGCCCTGGATGTCCACATGGGCGTCGATAGCCGCAATTTTACTTGTGTGCGCTGTCACACCACCAACCTGCATAACATTGCCGG
>JBFFCW010000047.1:0-14878 GCA_041559695.1 Desulfobacterales bacterium | reverse complement strand
TTCAAAACCGGGCCCGGCGCCTGGTGGATGGATTAACGAAAATCGGTGACCCGCGCATGCATATCCGGCTCCTGGAGCGATCTTCCAAAACCGGCGGGGGCGCACTACCTCTGATGGAACTTCCCAGTTTATGCGTCGGTGTAGCGGTAAAGGGGATATCACCCAACGCCCTCGAAAAAATGATGCGGTACAATGACCCACCGATCATCGCAAGGATTGAAGACGATTTGTATGTCATGGATCCCCGAACCATCCAGGAGGATGAATTCGCAACGATCGAAACTGCTTTTGAAAAGATGACAAAGAAAGCCTGAAAATGCCAAACCAACCACCAGAACTCTATCACAACCGGGAAACGACGCGCCACTTTCTATATGCTAAAGCTGAAGGTCCGGAGAAGAAGCGGATCCACATACCGGCTCGCATTCAAAAGGCAATCCAATCCGTTTATCCCGGTCTGCTCACCGGACATGCATTTATCGATCGTGCAGAGCAGCAGTTGGCTTCGGCCGCCATCTTTGCCTGTCTGGCTTTCCAGATCGATGATAAGGCCGGCTCCGATCCGCAGCGGCCAAAACCCGATCCGGCCGATGAGCATCAAAAGGCTGCAAAGTTATTTGATGTTTTTTGTAAAAATAACAACGGCAGCTGGGGTCTGTTAAATTCGGGATTGTTCGGGGCCTTTTTTGAAGGCAAAAACGCTTCTCGGTGCCTCAAATTGGTCCATAAATTTCAAGATAAGCTGATAAAACAGACGGGTATAACCGTAAGCGCCGGCATTGCCGAATATCCAACGCTTAGCTATCAACCCGCCGAGATGCTGACCAATGCCCTCAAAGCGCTGGACCATGCGGCCTTTTTTGGACCCGGCAGCACGGCAATCTTTGACACCGTCAGTTTAAACATCAGTGGTGATCGGCTGTTCGATAAAGGCGATATCCAAGGTTCCATCTCTGAATTTCAGCTGGCCTTGAAATTGAATCCGTCCAACATCAATGTTCATAACAGTCTGGGTGTCTGCTATGGCCTGATGGGAGAATATGAGAAGGCAAAAATAGAATTTAATTCAGCCATAAAACTGAAGGCCAAAGCGGTAATGCCATGGTACAATTTGGGCTTTACCGTCATGTTGGCCGGCGAACGCCATAAAGCTCTTGATCTTTTTTTGAAAGCCAACACCATCGATCAGAATGTATTTGAAGTCGCGTTTCAAACCGGCAGACTTCTTATGGAAATGGACCAGCCTGAAAGCGGGAAAAAATTTCTTGAGCATGCCGCGGAGCTGGAGCCGGAATCGGGTGCGGTATTTCGGTATCTGGGTGAATGCTACACGGCCATCGGCGATGCTGACGCTGCAATCTCGGCGTATAAAAGGGCCATCAAGCATAATCCCAGTGATGCGGCCTCCTTATCGGCGATGGGATGCCTGTTTGATGAGCGTGAAGAAAATCCGGAAATCGCCCTGATGTTCTGCCAGGAAAGCGTTCGTCTTTCTCCTGAAAACGGTCTTTTTCGATATCGCTTGGGGCAACTTTATTTTAAGGAAAACCGCCTGACCGATGCTTTAAAGGAGTTTAAAAAAGCCGAGTTTCTGGGGCAGGACGCATCGGCGCTGATACGGCAAATCCAAAAAAAACTGCCGGCCAAAGCATCATAAACCGCTTAATCGTTTAGCGCTCTATTCTGAGGGGACAGCGTATGAAAGCAATTATTTTGCGCCATCTTGAGGAAAGTCTTCAGGTCAAGCGCCAATTTATTGAAAAACATATTGATCACATTCTTCGTGCGGCGGAAAAAATGGCGGCCTGTATCAAAACCGGAAACAAAATTTTAATTTTCGGAAACGGAGGCAGCGCCGCCGATGCCCAGCATCTGGCAGCTGAATTTGTCAATCGTTTCAAAATTGAGCGCCCTCCCCTGGCGGCCCTGGCTCTGACGACCGACACATCAATTCTGACAAGCATTGGAAATGATTATCATTTCAATGATATTTTTTCAAAACAGATTGAAGCTTTAGGCAAGAAAAACGATATCGCCTGGGGCTTGAGCACCAGTGGAAATTCTAAAAATGTCATACAGGCCATCAAAGCGGCAAATGCAAAAAATTTATTTTCCATCGCATCGACCGGCCGCGGCGGTGCGCTCGCCAGTTGCGCCCAGCTGGTGTTTGCAACAGAATCCGATGATACCGCCCGGATTCAGGAAGCCCATATTACTCTGGGCCACATCATATGCGACCTGGTTGAACGCACGCTTTTCCCTGAAAAATATTAAACGGGTTTGCCGTTGGCCCGTTTCCGGCGGATTGACCCGTTATAAATAAGATGCGGCTCTCATCCAAGCCCGCTTGCTCCGGGCGGATTTAAAGTCCAACTTTTCCCCTCCACTGGTGGGAGGGGTTTAAGGAGAGGGGGAGGAAGTCATGCCCAAAAAGTTTAAACCCCTGGATCTTTCAAAAATAACAACCTATTCACTGTCGGGCAGAAACAGCAAGGTCCGCACGGCGGATTTTGCAAAGACAGGTCAAAAAGGGGCATCTTTTAAGGATTTTCTGAATGGGCTGCCCAATATTTTGGCCGCCGGTGATCTCAAATCCGTAATCGCCGCCGTATCTGCGGCTGTAAGCAACAGAAAAACAATCATATTGGGAATGGGCGCTCATGTGATCAAAGTGGGCCTCAATCCGGTGATCATCGATTTGATGGAGCGCGGCATCATCACCTGCGTGGCCATGAACGGTGCCGGCATCATCCACGATGTCGAACTCGCCATAGCGGGGCACACCTCAGAGGATGTTGCCACGGCGATCGATGACGGCTCCTTCGGAATGGCCGATGATACCGCTGTCTTCCTGGCTAAAGCGCTTGCTGAATCACAGCAGGATTCAGACGGTCTGGGGCAGGCGGTCGGACGCGCCATTCAGGAAAAGAAGCTGCCTTTCAGCAAGCACAGCATTCTGGCAGCCGGCTTTCGTCTGGGAATTCCGGTCACCGTGCATGTCGCCATCGGAACCGATATTATTCACATGCACCCGCACTTTGATGCCGCCCGAACCGGCATTGCGACGCACCGTGATTTCCGTTTATTTTCTTCTGTGGTGGCCACACTTGAACACGGCGTTTTTTTAAATGTGGGATCAGCCGTCATTCTACCGGAAATATTTTTAAAGGCCGTCGCCCTGGCTCGAAACCTGGGCCACACGCTCGACCAGTTCACTGCGGTAAATTTGGACATGGTCACACAGTATCGGCCTCTGACCAATGTCATCAGCCGCCCGACAGCCAGGAGCGGCAGAGGCATAAATCTTGTCGGCCATCATGAAATTATGTTGCCATTGATAGCAGCCGGAGTGATAGAACAACTCGGATAATCGTTTACAAAAGCAGCTGCAATTATTATCTCACCGCAGAGACGCAGAGGCCGCAGAGAAAATATTTCTTTTAATTAAAAATAATAAAAAACTCTGCGTCTCTGCGGTGAACATAAAAATTTTAGCTTTTAGAAAAGTGAATCACCGTCACGGGGTTGACACCGTATTGGTTTTCATGCTTATTTTGCACTTTTAGTCGATATCACCGTAAAAAGACCCATCAGCCATTTGCTTTTAAAGCGTTGATGATTAATTATTCATTTGGTGCATTGAGCCCGATACGATTTATCAAGCACCGGGAGATTTTTTATGCCGATTTACGAATACCACTGCAAAAACTGTGACCAGGATTTTGAATATCTGGTATTTGGCAGCGAGAAACCGGACTGCCCTTCCTGTAAGAGTAAAAAAGTATCCAAATTGATGTCTGCATGCGGGTTTATTGCTAAAGGCAGTGGCGGGCAAACGGTGTCCAGCTCCGCCGGGGCATCCTCCTGCAGCGGTTGCGCAGCGTCCAGCTGCGCCGGTTGCAGTCACTAACCAAGATGATCAATCCCATCAAAATCGGAACCCGTGGCAGCAAACTGGCACTATGGCAGGCCAACTGGGTCAAAGCAGTTCTCGAAAAAAAATACCCGTCAACCCCTGTTGAACTCATCATTATAAAAACACAGGGAGACAAAATTCTGGATGTGCCGCTTGCCAGAGTGGGCGGCAAGGGCCTTTTCGTAAAAGAAATCGAACAGGCATTGCTCACCCGGCAGATCGATATCGCGGTACACAGTATGAAAGATATGCCGGCAGATATACCCCAGGGGCTGTGCATCGGCGCAATCCCTGAACGCGAAAATCCGGTGGATGTGTTCATATCCCGCAACGGTGCTGGATTTGGCGAACTGGCTGCGGGCAGCGTTATCGGCACCAGCAGCCTGCGGCGCGGCGCCCAGCTGCGGCACGCCAGGCCGGATATTGTTATCCAGTCCATCCGCGGAAACCTGGATACCCGGCTCAAAAAACTCGAATCCGAAAATTTTGATGCCCTGGTGCTGGCGGCTGCGGGCGTGAAACGGCTGAATCTTGAACATAAAATTACCGAGTATCTGGACCCCGGTTTCATGCTGCCCGCGATCGGCCAGGGCGCCCTGTGTATCGAGACTCGAGAAGACGACGCAATCGTTGGCCCCCTGGTGGCATCCCTGGATCATGCATCCACCCGGAGCGTGGTTGCCGGAGAACGCGCCTTTCTCAACCGGCTCGAGGGTGGCTGTCAGGTACCCATCGCCGGACATGGTCGAATCAGCGAAAATCAGTTTGCCTTAACCGGACTGGTCGCGGAGATTGACGGTACCCGGGTAATCAAGGGGGAAAAGAGCGGGCCGCTGGATTCGCCTGAAACCATCGGTATCGATCTGGCTGAAGAATTGCTGGCCAGGGGCGCGGATAAGATTCTGGAAAAACTAAAATCAATGGCACCCGAGGGCTATGAAAGCTAAAGTATATCTGGTCGGCGCCGGACCGGGAGATCCCGGCCTCATCACGGTTCAAGGCAGAGCCTGTATCCAAAAAGCGGATGTGATCATTTACGATTACCTGGCCTCCCCTGCCCTTTTAAAATATGCCCGCAAATCCGCCGAACTTATCTATGTCGGTAAAAAAGGCGGCGACCACACCCTATCCCAGGACCAGATCAATACGCTGATCGTGGAAAAGGCCAAATCCGGAGGCATCATCTGCCGCCTGAAAGGCGGAGACCCGTATATATTTGGTCGCGGCGGTGAAGAAGCCGAGGTGCTTTTCAACGCCGGCATTTCATTTGAGATCGTACCCGGCGTTACTTCCGCGATTGCCGCCGCAGCCTATGCCGGTATCCCGCTGACCCATCGCAAATTGGCCTCAACGCTTGCCTTTGTTACCGGCCATGAAGATCCGGCTAAAGAAGAAACCGGCATCGACTGGTCTTCTCTGGCTGCCGGCATTGGAACACTGGTTTTTTTCATGGGTGTCAAAAACCTGCCCAATATTACCAAACGCCTGATAGACCACGGCAAGCCGCCGGATACACCCGTTGCACTGATTCGATGGGGTACGACCCCCCGCCAGCAAACGGTCAGCGGGACGCTGGAGACAATTGTCGAAAAGGCCCGGGCAGCCGACTTGAGAGCGCCTGCCATTATCGTGGTTGGAGATGTCGTTAATTTGCGTCAATCGCTGAAATGGTTTGAAAACAGACCCCTGCTGGGCAAGCGCATCGTGGTGACCCGGGCACGACAGCAGGCCAGTGATCTGGTCAGGCTGCTTTCAGACCAGGGCGCCGAATGTCTCGAGTACCCGACCATTAAGATCATGCCGGCCAGAGACCCCGAACCCCTCAAGCAGGCGCTTGAACATTTAGCCGCATATGATTGGATCGTCTTTACCAGTGTGAATGGCGTCATATATTTCTTCGAGCAGCTCTTTGCCGCCGGCCAGGATGTGCGTGCCCTGGGCCGGATGCAAACGGCGGCCATCGGACCGGCCACCGCCGGGCGCCTGCTTGAATTCGGATTGAACAGCGATATTGTTCCGGAAACTTACCGGGCGGAATCGATGGTGGAAGCATTTGGCAAAGTGAAATTGAAAGGCAAGAAAATTCTACTGCCGCGCGCCGCAGAAGCTCGACCGATTTTACCGCAAGAGTTGAAAAAAATGGGGGCCACAGTAGATGAAATCCCGGCCTACGAGACCTTAAAAGCTTTAGAAAGCGCGGATGATCTGGTACAGAAACTCAAAGACAATCACATTGATTTAATCACATTTACCAGTTCGTCAACGGTCAAAAATTTCAAAGCGCTGTTGCCGGCAGAAAACTTTACAAAACTGATTCAGGGAGTCACCATTGCCAGCATCGGCCCGATTACGTCCGATACCGCAAAAGAACTGGGTTTTGATGTCCATATCACCGCCGAATCCTACACCATACCCGGGCTGGTTGAAGCCATTCTGCAGTACTATCATAAAGATTAAAACCGGTTCGCCCGTAAGCCGCTTGCCCTGTTAAAAAACCAGATGATTCGTTTCCTGTGCTAACCCACGCTGAAAGTATCCATTTAACGTTAAGGGCCAATAATCATACGAGGAATTCATATTCCCCTCAACGTCACGGGTTCTCCAACAGGGCTGTCTGCTGCCTCTATCATGGTTTTGAACGCGTGTGAATGCGTTCCCCAATCCCCTCACCGGCATCAAAGGCTTCGTTCCAGGTTAATCGTTTTGGAGGGGCTAAATCGGTTGGCGCTGAAGAAATGTATCAGTTTGGAATCATTCCAGTCGACCAGGGTGTTTATTTTCTGAACGCCGAGTTTTTTCAAATGATCTACAAATTCATTAATCAACAGCTCACCGATACCCTGATGCTGGTATTGGGGATCAACGCCGATGGTATCCAGGCTTGCCTCTTCCCGGAAAATACCATATTCTCCCATATAGAGTTCTCCCATTACAAACCCCACTACCTTTCCGTTTTCTTCCTCGGCCACAAGCGACGCGGGCAAATAATCATTGGATTCAAAAAGCTTTTCAAACTTCATTTGATAGTACTCCGGCCGGGAAGCCTTGAGTACTTTCTCGTCAATTCCGACCACGGCGTCAAAATCGTCAGCCTTCATGAGTCTGATTTTAATGGTGCTATCGTTCATGAGATCTCCTTTCTCTTTGGGATCATATTTTGAGCATAACGAAGGCCGGCCAAATTTTGCAACCCTTAATCCGTATTTACGGATCAATTCATGATAGATTGCTGGCAAACAAACCGTCATTCTTTTGCCTGCCCTTTCGTGCCGGCACCCTGTAACAATTATGGAAGACCCGGAGACGGTGTTTAAATTTCAATTGATTGCAATTGTGCGTGGTTCCAAAAAATCGAAAATTTCGAATCCATTCAAAAAGTTGATATGCTTTCAAAAGCCTTCGCAACTCCGCTGTGTCGGGGTTTTATTTTTCAAATGAACTCGATTGTGCTATGTAGAATTAACGAATAAAAGCGTATTTTTGTCCCTCTCACCCCAATCACTTTCAGGACAGGAGCACATATGAATGAGATTCAAGTTAAAGAGGTAATGATACCGATTTCAGATTACGTGACAGTTCAAAACGAAGACAGCCTGGTTGAGGTTTTACGCGCTTTGGAGAAAGCCCGGGAAACAGATCGCGAGCATGCCCATCGGGACGCTATTGTGGTAGACGCAAACGGTGTGTTTGCAGGCAAATTAACCATGATTGATATTTTTCGGGCCTTGGAGCCTAATTATAAAAAGATCGAACAACAGCAGAAAAAAAGAACGCTTACGGCCGAATTTGTCACGAGAGTCGCCAAAGATTATAATTTGTGGATGGAGCCCACGCAAACCATTTGCGAGCGAGGCGTCCGGTTAAAGGTTGCCGATGTAATGCATATCTCCGAAAAAATAGAATGTATCAAAGAAACCGATATCATTGAAGTCGCATTGCATTTATATGTTATGGGTGTCCATCAGCCCCTTATCGTGAAAGATAATGACGATAAGGTTACGGGGGTTTTGAGATTTGGCGATATTTTTGAAGTCGTCAGGCAGAATTTGTTGAGCTGCGAGGTTTCTTAACTTAAGTTAAGTGATTAACGCGGTTTATCCGCCTCTGGCGGATTGCCGCAGATCGACAATGGCATATATCCTGGCCGCCCTTTCTTGGACATTAATCCGGGCCATTACCAGGGTATTTGAACAATCGAAATTATTGACGATAACTTTAACCGGAGACAATATCATGGAAATCAGTGAATTTCAGGCGTTGCTTAAACCCGTGACCGATCTGGTCTCGAGTATGGCAATAGATGCCAAGCTTGCCGATGAACTAAACCGCCGCTTCCCGCCTGGAGGCGATGTGTTCGATGCGATTGAGAAAGCATGCCACGAAGCGATTGCCGATGGATGGATGTGTGCAAACGGCGAGGAGGGGGGGCCTCGTTGGGGCCGTGTTATTGAACCCTGTAAAGAGACTGGCGGACTCAGCGTTGACGTTGTGGACTTGACCGATTTAGTAGGATCGCTCCATGGCCATCCTACCGGCGAAGTCTGCATGGTGATGCCAATCACTCCGGAAGCTCAATTTGATGGCACGTCACGTGGCTGGTGCGTATTTGAAGCGGGAACGTCGCATCACCCGACGGTAACGAATGGAGAAGCACTGGTATTGTACATGTTGCCCGACGGTAAAATTGATTTTGCCGACAGGTAGCGACAACATAAACGTTTCGATTTAAAAGTACCGCCAGATCTGCAGAGAAGCTGCTGTTGTGAGATAAACCGGGTTATCGTTTATCTGCCCGGTCTTTTAAAGCCCCGGTCATGTCATACCGTTTTGGGGCCCATCCGGTTATAAGTTTTCGGCAGCGCGTTTAACCTCGACGTAATAGGCCGCAGCCAAAGCCGCTGTGCAGCCGTCTGCAGCCGAGAGCACAATTTGCCTGCCGTATTTTTCTCTTAAATCTCCGATGGCAAAAAGGCCGGGTATGCTGGTTTCGCATTTCTCGTCGGTGCAAACATATCCGTCGGAATTCACCTTGATGCCCGCAGGAACCAGCTGATTGTTCGGATCGAAGCCAATACCGATAAAGATCCCGTCTGTGGCCAGCTCACGGGTTTCTTCCGACCGCGTTTCCTGCAATTCAACCGCACTGACCTGTCCTTCCTGCGACTTGATGGCGGTAACGATGGTGTCCCAAAGAATTTCAATTTTTTTGTCGGCCTTCAGACGTTGCTGCAGGATCATGCTGGCCCGCAGGGCATCCCGGCGATGAACCAGATAGACCTTTTGGGCCAATTTTGAAAGATACAGGGCTTCCTCTACCGCTGTATCACCGCCGCCAACGACAACGACGGTTTTATTCCGAAAAAAGAACCCATCACAAACCGCGCAATAGGAGACGCCTTTGCCATAAAATTCATCCTCGCCCGGGATATTCAGTTTGCGGGGCAGCCCCCCGGAGGCCAGGATGACGGCATGGGATTTCAGCTGCTCTTCTGCATTGAGTTGCACGGTGTGCCAGTCAAGGCCCGGTTCCAAAAGCGCGGCTTCCTGGGAAAGGATTTCCAGATTGTAAGACTTCGCATGGCTAAGAAATTTTTCCGAAAGATCATAACCGTTTATGTTTTTAAAACCGGGGTAATTTTCAACATCATCGGTCAGCGTTATCTGGCCCCCGGGAGAGGCCTTTTCAACCAGAACGGTGCGCATCGAGGCTCTTAACGCATAAATAGCGGCCGGCAGGACCGCCACCGATAATAATGACATCATAGTATTCACGATTGGCCATTTCTGTCTCCTTCTTTTTATAAAAAAATAACTTTCCATGCCCAGCAGGTGATCACCTGAAGGTGTTATCTTTCATTATTGGTTTATCTCATGAATCTGTATATTTTTCAATAGGATGCCAAACGAAAACCCAATATCCCACTATTCCATCTTTCCATCATTTCAACTATGAGCGAAGCGAAATAAATTCTCTGAGAGGTTGACCTTATATTCAATTTTGGTGTAATTTAGGGTGCTTTGACAAATTTTTTGGAATATCAGAAAAAAATAGCCCCCCCTCTGCAAAATTTAAAACGATCCATTGGGGCAATAAGTTCCACAGAAGATGCGGCATGCATAATTTTCTCGAAAAATTACCCGCCCTGGTCGATGAGATAAAATCTCTCAAGGAGATCATTATTACCAACATCGTATTGATCGGTCAGACGCCTGCGCCAACATTCAGAGAGAAAAAGCGCAGCAAGCTGTTCATGGATCGATTGGCCGAATTCCAGGTCGACGAAGTCACCACCGATGGATATCGCAACCCGATTGGTATCGTCCGGGGCAGCGACTCCAGCAAGCCGCCCATTTTTGTCCTTGCCCATCTGGATACATTCTTTGAAAAAGATCAGCCAATAAATTATATCATTAAGGAAAATACCATCACCGGTCCCGGACTTCTGGACAATTCTCTGGGCGTCGGTGTCATCACGTCCCTGCCGGCAATATTTAAAAGACTGGATCTCCAATTTGAATCGGATATCGTGCTAGCCGGCACCATCCAATCCATCGGCAAGGGAAATCTGAGGGGCGTCCGGCACCTTTTAAAAACCTGGCCCACCCCCATAAGAGGCGGCATTTGTATCGAAGGCGTAGAGCTCGGCCGGCTGAATTATTCTTCAGACGGCATGATTCGGGGTGAAATTCATTGCAGCGTTTCCGGCGACAGGAGCAACCTGGATGAATACACGCCAAATGCGATCATCGTCCTGAATGAAGTCATGAACGAGATCATGAATCTTAAAACTTCCCAGCGGCCACGCTCGCGAATTGTTATTGGGAAAATCAGAGGGGGCGCCAATCACGGCAAAATTGCCTTCGAAGCTGCATTGGGATTTGAAATACGAAGTGACTCATATAAAATAGTCAAAAAAATTTTTAGGCATATCAAAGACATCGTCGAGGGTATCAGCCATGAAAATGAAGTTGATTTGAACCTGAAAACAATCAGTAATTTGAGAGCTTCCCGCTTGAAATATAACCACCCGCTGGTGAAAAATTCGGCTGCGGTCCTGGAAACGCTAGGAATCAAACCTTTCAGCAAATCAACTGAATCGGCGCAGTCCATCTTTCTTTCTCAAAAGATACCGGCGGTTACCCTGGGCATTACGCATGGGGAAAATGTCTATAAGGATAAGGCCACCATGGAAATTGAGCCCATGTATAAGGGGATTGCGCAGGTCATTGGCGTTTTAATGGCGATCGACAGCGGGGTGTGTGATGAACAATAACTGGCTTGCAAAAAACACATTTCATTATTCAGATTTTAAAGATCTTAACCGGCTGGTCGAAGAGAAGAAAAAAAAGAACCTTAAAATCTCTTTGTGCCTGCCGACGCTGAATGAAGAAAAAACGATTGCCAAAGAGATCATCATCCTGAAATCGGAACTGATGACTCGCTATTCGCTGCTGGATGAGATCGTGGTGGTGGATTCAGGTTCAACAGATAAAACCCGACAGATCGCCAGGGCATATGGTGCCGATGTCCATAAAGCCACAGAAATTTTCCCCCATCTGGAACCCTATAAAGGCAAAGGCGAGAATCTGTGGAAGGCGCTCTACATCACGAAAGGGGATATCATCATTTACCTGGATGCGGACATTAAAAACATCCATCACCGTTTCGCCTATGGTTTGCTGGGCCCGCTGCTGCTCTACGATCACATTAAATTCGCAAAGGCGTTTTATGACCGCCCGATTTCGGTCGGCAAAAACAAGATGCGCCCGACCGGCGGCGGCCGGGTCACCGAACTGGTCATCCGGCCTCTGTTTTCTCTGTTTTTCCCGGATCTGACCCAGTTAATCCAGCCCCTTTCGGGAGAATATGCCGGTTTCAGAGATGTATTCGAGCGCATACCGTTTCCCATCGGCTACGGTGTTGAAACCAGTATGAATATTGATATTTATCAAAAATGGGGCCTGGATGTCATGGCCCAGGTCGATCTCGACCGGCGCATCCATCGCAATCAGGACACAAAAGCACTGGGCCGAATGGCTTTTGTCATTTTAAAGACGTTTATCAATCGTAAAATTCGGCTGGGATTAATCGATTTAAAAGAAGAGCTTTTCGACGAAATGATTCAGTACAATCTCGTCAACGATGAATATCAAGCAGACATTTTTAAAATTGAAGGCCATGAAAGGCCGCCGATAATCGAAATCCCTGAATATCGTGAAAAGTTTAAGATTGACCGGACGCAAATCCAAAAACGTCGAGAAGCATAAAAATACCCTTTGACTGAATTCAGCTGAAAATTGGAATCTAAACCGTGAGCGCTTCTAAACTTATCGATAATTTCAACCGTCATTTGAATTATTTGCGCATATCCATTACGGATCGCTGCAACCTGCAATGCCGCTACTGCGAGCCGCAGGATTTAATTCCGAAACTCTCTCATGCTGAAATATTAACCTACGAAGAAATTTTACGGTTGGTGCGGATTGCGACGTGCCTTGGCATATCAAAGGTTCGGATTACCGGTGGCGAACCGCTCGTGCGCAGAGGTGTTTATGAATTTTTGCACGAACTGACCGCCATCGAGGGTCTTAAAGACGTGTCTTTGACCACCAACGGAGTCTTATTGAAGGACAACCTCGAAAAAATTCAGGCTGCCGGCATATCCAGAATCAATATCAGTCTGGATACGTTAAACCCGACAAAATATCATGAAATAACCGGTTACGATGAATTTGATCGCGTCTGGCAGGGAATTGAAAAAGCCCATCAGATGGGATTTTATCCGATTAAACTGAATATTGTGGCGCTGAACGGTATCAATGAAGAAGAGTTTGTCGAGATGGCGCAGCTATCATTTCAATATCCGTTTCACATCCGCTTTATTGAGTACATGCCTATCGGCCGGTCCGATTTTAATCCGGATTCACTTTTGCTGGCCCCGGAAATAAAGCGCCGCATCAGCGACCTGGGAAATCTGGCAACCGTTCAGACAGACGAGCATGACGGACCCGCCCGGCGATATAAATACGAAGATGCCATCGGAGAAATCGGGTTTATCCCGGCGCTCAGCCAGCATTTCTGCAATAAATGCAATCGGCTCAGGCTTACAGCAAGCGGCCAGCTAAGACCCTGCCTGTTGTCCGATCATCAGGAAGATTTGAAAGAAGCCATCAGACAGGACTGTTCGGACCAGCAACTCGCGGATATTTTTATCAAGACCGTGAGGCATAAGCCTTCGGATCACAACCTGGTTGCCAAAAATCCAGCCCGTGTTTGCGGGCAGATGCGCGCCATCGGCGGCTAAGGAAGCGCCCTGCAATCTGTCTCCGGCGGGCATGGTCCTGGGCAAAGAACAAAAAAGCCCGGACTGCAAGAGTGGGAGGCTACATTTACTCGCACACGTTTATCGGATGCAATCCGGGCTTAAAGAAGCAAAGCCTGGAAAGGTTTGAGGCTTGATTAATGATGCCACAAAGTATCACAGGCTATTAAGGGGAAAAAATATCAAACCCACCTCAAGGGGTCAAGGTTTTTTTCACTTAGAAGTTTTTTTCATCAGGCACATTGCCGGCAAATTTATCGTTATGGAGGGTCTTATGGAAATCACAACCATTAACATTGAAAACCCGCAGGGACTCAACTTTATTTTAGGCCAGTCCCACTTCATCAAAACCGTTGAAGATATTTACGAGATTATGGTGACTACGGTCCCTATGGCAAAATTTGCCCTGGCCTTTTGTGAAGCCTCTGATCAATGCCTCATCCGGCATGCCGGTACGGATGATGAGCTTTTGGACCTGGCCAAGAAAAACGCCCTCAACCTTTCGGCCGGCCACAGTTTTATTGTGTTCATGAAAGATTTATTTCCTATCAATGTCTTAAATGCCATCAAGGCAGTGCCTGAAGTTTGTCGCATCTTTTGCGCCACGGCAAATCCAGTGGAGGTGATTGTGGCTGAAACCGATCTGGGACGGGGAATTTTGGGTGTGATTGACGGATTTAAATCTAAGGGTATCGAAAATGAAGGCGATATCAATGTGCGCAAAGAATTCCTGAGAAAAATCGGTTATAAACAATAAAATGGGCCTAAATCAACATAAAGATCTAAAATAATTTAAAATAGTTTTAGGCGTGCTGGCTTAATTTTTTCTTTGACATCGAAGCGGCTTTGGTTTATCTACCCAGCTATAATCTTCGGTGCAAACTGACACCATTCTCCTCACGCAACAGCGATCTTTTTTAAGATCACGTTCATAAAGGAGGTATAAATGAGTTATTCCGAGCAACGCGACGCCACACGCCTGAAGCATACAGCCAGCATTCTGCTCGAAAATTTCTCTGCCGGAGCACACCACGAGGCAAAAATGCACAATTACAGTCGCGGCGGCATGTATTTTGAGTCAGATTATGCGCCGCTGCCCGGCACTGAAATTTACATCGGAATAGAAAAATCCCCTTATGATTCCAGCCCGGACATGTACCGCGCTCAGGTTAGATGGCGACAGAAATTGCCCGTGCAAGATTCCCAATATACATTTGGCGTCGGCGTCAAATACCATTACCCCATTGAACTTTAGGAACTAAAAAGCTCAAACAAACATTGAACCCACAATCATCAATTCTGCTCAAGCTTCCTGTCTTTTATTCTCTTTTGCCTGCTTTTCAAAATCCATACTTATAAATCCCAAGTCCCAAGCATCAAACCTTAAGATTAATTTGCAAAAATTTATCATCGATCAACCACACATCCGCAATTTCGCGAAATCGCACATTACATCTTGACATCCAAAAGAAAAATAAATCCACCGAATTTCGTATAGAGGCACCCATTAAAAGGTTCCTGTCAATAAAAAACACCAGTCCATCGCAAAAATAGTATTGTTTTTTGCAGGGTCACCAACCAGCGCGGAAGCAACCCGTTTGTTAATCTGCACCCGGTATTTCAAGTGTTTGGCATAGAC
>JBFFCW010000046.1:0-14964 GCA_041559695.1 Desulfobacterales bacterium | reverse complement strand
TCTGGACCCGGGTGATCGCCTTGGTCCTTTTATGTGTTGCCGGCTTCTTCCCGGCGATCGGGTTGTATCTGCTGGCCGCCTTGCTGATGAAGCCCGCGCCGGTCATCCCGGTTCGCAACTCTGCCGAAAAGGAATTTTATGACAGCTACATGTACTCGAGGCAGGGTGCGTTGCAGCGCTTAAAAAGGAGATACGAAAATCTGCAGCGGCGCATCCAGCGCATGGA
The DNA here is from genome assembly GCA_041559695.1 of Desulfobacterales bacterium. Taxonomy (GTDB): domain Bacteria; phylum Desulfobacterota; class Desulfobacteria; order Desulfobacterales; family JAHEIW01; genus JAHEIW01. The sequence continues at coordinate 14,738 of JBFFCW010000046.1, read as the reverse complement.
GCATATCGTTACGTCAGCCGAATATGACTGGGAAAACCGCTTCAATAATAGCTAACCGCGCGAACCCGAACAAAAACAGATAAACAATCAAGAAAGCACGAGATGAAAAAACGGTTTGGTTTTCGTGCTTTTTAAATTTCGTGCTTTCGGGGTTCCGTTTTAAGGTTTTCCCAGGAGTTCGCCAATCAGATCGGTGGATTTGGCCACTCGCAGCAACGGACAGAGGGGATTGCGCCGATAACTGTCCAGGGTCTGTTCGTGAACCTGTTTTGAAGATGCAGCCGAGCAATCTTCCAGCAGCACCGATTTGAAATCGTGACAGATCGCATCCAGGACAGTGGCCAGAACACAAAAATGGGTGGTAATGCCGCCGACGGCACAGAGGCTCACCCCCCTCTCCCGCAGCCAGTTTGCCAGACCGGTATTAAAAAAGGCCGAAAATCGGGGCTTTGGCAGCCACAAATCGTCGTCCTGCATGTCCAATGCATCAACAACTTTGGCACCCTCGGTCCCGGACAGTGAGTGGGGCTGCATCCGTCCTTTGAAAATAAAATCATCTTCATAAAATGCATCGGTGGAAAAAACAATCGGCCATTTTTGCCCTCGAAAGACTTCGATCAACTTATTCAGGGGTTCGATCGCCGCCCTGGCAAATGGCGTAATCGGCAAATTGCGGCTTTCAATGAAATTGTCTTTGACCATGTCGATGATCAAAAGCGCCGGCGTTTCATTCACTTGTTTTTTCATTGTGTATCCTTGACGGGCATTGGCTTATTTTAGATGGGGGTTAAAAATCTGATGACAAACTGCAGAAATGAAATTGGCGGCACAGCGGAGTACAGACGCTGCAAAGGAGGGCTTCGCACAGTCAAACAATTAGAAAAATCAACGCGGTGATGATAATTCTTCGAAACTTGCCGGCAACCGGTCCCAGCGCACCGTCTGGGACCGGTTAACGTTTAAATCTGATCCAGCACCTGCGCGGGTACGTCAAATGTCTCCGCAGCGGAGTAATTATTGGCGCTGGAAACGGAATCAGACAAAACCGTCTGAATTTGATCCAAAAGTTCACAGTCTTCCATACAACCGGGAAAATCCACTCTTGTCGGGCATGCTTTGCAAGGACTTTTCACAAGGTGGCCAATGTTGAAATCGAAATTGTGATTGTCTGCTGCTTTGTCTAACATTTTTCACACCTTATCATTTGAGGTTTTTGTTGCTGGCCTGGATTCCGCCTGCCTTATAATCATCATATCGGTCATCGGGCATTGATCATTAGGATTAATTCAGGCAATCCGACTACATACCTATACAACTATCATGCCAATTTTACCGATTTTTTAAATCCATATATTTTCAAATACTTATGAGTTTAGCAATATTTTGGACAGGCCAAATGTGACAATTGTTGTCAAAAATAATGTCAAAAAATTGTCAGTTGGGCAAAAAATTACCAACAAGTTTGAGTGTTGTGTCAAAAAGATTCAAAGGTTCAAGGGTCAGGAGTGCGGTTTTCAGAAAAGGGCAGGTGTCAGTGTTCAGGTGTCAGTAAACAGAGAACAGGGCAGAAAACAGATGTCAGATAAGGTGCTTTATCATCCAGTTTTTACCATTCGTCTTCTGGTGCCTGACACCTGCAACCTTATGTGTACTAAAACCAAAAACTGAACCCCAAAATTCGGCATTGTTTTTTTCAGCAATCATGTTACAAAAGCAAAAAAATAGTGAGCTTTTCCCGGCGGTGTCAATGCATTGAATAAACAGGGAGGTTTCTGATGCTTACGGGCGCGGAAAACCGCTTATTTGAACGGTATCAGCTAACGGCGGCCATCAAGTTTGCCACTTCAAAAAGTGCCGGGGTTTCGAATGCCACCATCATCAATTGCAGTGAAGGCGGCGCCTATTTTGAAGCTGATGCGGCACTCAAACCCGGAGCTCCGGTTTTTATTGCCGGCGCAAATGACAGCAAATTTTTCCGGGCCAAAGTCGTCTGGCGCCGAAAATTACGCCGTCCGGATATGAAGACCTTCGGAGTCGGAATTCAATATTTAGATCCCATCTCCTGAAAAGCGCGGTCGGGGCCTAAAAGTTAGTCGGGGAATTCGTTTCTTCTGCCGTTTCCCTGTGGTCGTCTGCGGTTTCGATTATACTGTTCGGAGCCGTCTTGATGTTGCAATCGCCTTTGCTCGGGAGAAAGGTTTTTCCATGTGTCCCGGGCTTGCGACACGTCTTCCGCATTCCGAGCCAAATAGCGATGAGAGCGAGCGCAGTTAGGACGCTGTAGAATCTGAGACGGGGAGCGTGTCGAGGACCCGGTTCGGGCGGCGTTTTTGGTCATATTGGGAAAGGAAAAGGCCAATGGTCAGGGTGAAAAGATGAACAGCGAAGAAAAAAAACAATACCCCATCTTTGGTGTTCCACCCCAGAATCAAAAAAATAACGGCACTCATTGCCAGCAATTTAATTTTCATCGTTTTTCTTTCATTTCCAGGTGTTATTATCTTATTGGAAAAAAATGACCCTGTGAGTATTATCGGCTGCTGTGCAGCTATCTTTAATTATTTCCGCCCGCAAACCGGCCGCTCATTGTCCAATGGGGCCCTTGAGGGGCCATGCCGCAAGCCTGATAAGTATCCCAAAAATATCGGTATCCATGAGCAAAGAACCCAGAATCAGAGGAGCAGGCTTTAATTCCATCCCGCAACTAAGGTTTTTCCATGGGCAACCAACGAAATATTGGGCATCAAGGCGGATGATGTCTTGATTTTAATCGTTGGTCAGGGCCATCAAGGTATAAATAGATCTCATCCAACCAAACCCGGTATTCCAGCATTCCATTATTCCAGTAAACCATGGCATTCGGTTACGGCGAAGCCGATAATCTCTGACCAGACGGAGATGACCAAGTTTTCAATAATATTATAATTTCGTTCAAGTCTGACCTGCTCCGGACCGATATAAGACTATACAACCGTTTGAAGAGAAATTGGAAATTTAATATTTTTATATTTGAGGACAGCATGAAAAAAGGGATCGAGAATTTTATTAAGGATTTGAAATCGAACAAGAAGCTGGACACATTTGATGAGGCTTCTACCAAACAGGGGATCGTCCTGAGATTGTTTTCATTTTTAGGCTGGGACGTCTTCAACGTCGACGAAGTCTATCCGGACTATTCCGTTAATTCTCACAGTGTCACCTATGCCCTGCGGGCCAAGAACGCCAATAAAATATTCATTGAAGTCAAGCGGGTTCATGAAAAACTGGATAATTATCAGAAGCCTTTGCTGAACTTCGCATCCAGCGAAAATGTGGACATCTCAATTTTGACCAACGGCGTCCTTTGGTGGTTTTATCTGCCAAAGTCAGCCGGAAATTCGCAGGAAAAATGGTTTTATTCAGTTGACCTGTTAAAACAAAAAGAAGACACTTTTGTTCCCCAATTAATCGATTTGCTCAGTAAAAATAAAGTCGTCAAGGGCCAGGCATTAAAGGCGGCCAAGGTCCTGAACCAGAATAAAAATCAAAAAATAGCATCAAATGTAATTCCGGAAGCCTGGAACAAAATCATCTCCCAGCCCAATATGATATTTGTGGAGCTATTAAGAGAAAGTACTGAAAAAATTTGCGGTTGCAGGGTGGAAGCGAAACTCATTGAACGATTTTTAGAAAAACATTTGGACAAATGGCTGGTCACCAGCCGTCCGACAACCAGCTCGGCGCCCCCGCCGAAAGTGATTGAAGTTTCAAACCTCGAGAAAAAATCCGCACTAAACGTTTCTGACGTTTCTGCGCCCAAACTAAACGTTTCTGACGTTTCTGCGCCCAAGTCCCAAAAAACAGTGAAAAAACCGGAAAGCTACATCGACAAAGAAATCAAATCATACACGTTTAACGGCAAAACCAATCCGGTCCGCTACTGGGAAGATTTGCTGACCGGCCTTTGCGACTATTTTGCGGCCATCCATTCGAAAGATTTTGAAAAAGTTCTGTGGATTTCAGGCGAGGATAAAACCTATTTCTCCCGTTACTCGGATCAACTGCGGATCCCTGAAAAAATTAAAGGTTCCGATATCTATGTCGAAACCAAACTCGGCCCGGATGAGATCGTAAAAACCTCCAGAAGCCTGCTGAGCGAATTTGGTTATGATGCCGCAGAATTATCCATAACGGCGAAATGACGCATCGGGTTGTAACAATCGATTTTGGCGGGACGCCAGAGCGGTCCGGGTATCGTATCGTCTGTCCCACCCCCTGCCCTTCCATCTCCAGTAACGCATCTTTGATCTTGACAAATTGAGTTCAGAAGATGAACTTAAAGTAAAAATTCCTGGTTAGCAAGATCAAGCTTTGATGGCACTCTCCCTATAAGCAATCGACAATGAAAAAGACATATCTCTTCTACGATATCGAAACGACCGGGCTGAATAAAGCCTTCGACCAGGTGCTGCAGTTTGCTGCAATCCGCACAGACCGCCAGCTGAATGAAATTGAACGCTATACCCTCACGGTTAAGCTGCGCCCGGATGTGGTCCCATCTCCCGGCGCCATGATTACAAACCGTCTGACCGTTGCGGATTTAGCATCCGGCCTGTGTGAATTTGAAGCAATTCGCCAGATTCATGAATTAATGAACCAGCGTGAAACCATCAGTCTGGGATATAACTCCCTGGGTTTTGATGATGAATTTTTACGGTTTTCATTTCATCGCAATCTGCTGCCGCCCTATACCCATCAGTTCCAGAACGGCTGCCGTCGAATGGATCTGCTCCCCATAGCCGTTATGTTTTGGCTTTACAAACGGGAGGTCATCAACTGGCCCCAAATTCAATCCAAACCGTCTTTGAAACTGGAACATATCCGGGAAGCCAATCAGCTTGCCAGCGGGCCCGCGCATGATGCCACCGTCGATGTGGCCGCAACCGTTGAGTTGGCCCGCAGGTTTTTCAAAAACCAGAAAATGTGGAACTATCTGATGGGTTATTTTGATAAAGAGACGGATGTGCATCGGGTCTCCGATATTCCGGCCGCCTTTCAAAGTGCACTGGGCGAACACCGCAGGGGATTGATGGTGAGCAGTGAATACGGCCCCCGGCAAATGTATCAAATCCCGGTGCTGTCCATTGGAAAGTCGATCCCCTATTCAAATCAAACCCTGTGGTTGCGCCTTGATCTGCCGGAACTCAGAGAAACAAAGGCTAACTCCATGGCTGAAACCACATGGATTGTGCGCAAGCGATACGGCGAACCCGGAATTTTACTGCCGTCCAATCAACGATATTTGAAGTTTTTAGGCGACGACCGCAAGGACATTGTTGCTGAAAATTTGACCTGGTTGCAGTCCAACCCTTCAAAATTTCAGCAAATTGTAAATTATCACCGGGAATACAGGTATCCGTTTATCCCGAATCTGGATCCTGACGCCGCCCTTTATCAGATCGGTTTTTTCACCCGCTCCGATGAAAAATTATTCAAGGAATTTCAAACCGCAGCGCTGGACGAAAAAGAAGCCATCGCCAGACGCCTCAAAAGCCAGGATGCCCGCACGCTGGCCGTGCGATTGCTTTGCAGAAATTATCCGCAGCAGATATCGCCGGAGCTGGCCGGTGAATTTGAGTCCTATCTGCGCCGGATAAACCCGGGCCGTGAAGACGATGCCATCGTCGATTACAGGCAGACGCCCCGGACGACACCATCAGCGGCGCTGGCAGAAATCCGGCGTCTCAAAAAATCCGCTAAACTCGACAACCAACAGAAGAAATTATTGGGTGATCTGCAAAATTATATAAAAAACAATTTTCCCAGGAGAAAAGCAGGCAGGCAACTAACGATTGGCGATCAATTTTAAACTGGCCAGAATTCCTTAACTTTAGTCACTCTAGCGCACTTGCTTTGTAGTATCGTTCTTTGCGCCTCTGCGACTTTGCGTGAGCATTCAGAAAAGGCGGGCTAGTCTTCGGGCAGCTCCGGCATTGTTATATCCACTCCGATTTGGCGCGCCCTGGCGCTGAATTCTTCCATCAGCTGTTGCAACTTAATCTGATCTTTATCTTCAAAGGACAGCATAAGCGTCGCACGTTTCCGTTGGGGTGCTGCCAGAGTTTGGTGGGCAACCCCGTGCGCTTTGGCGATGCGCTTTAAGCGGTAATACCCAAAGCAAAGATGTCGGTGCGCTGATCCATCGGATCTCCTTGAATCTGTTACGGCGCCATATAAGCCAGGGTACCGAAAGAGCTGAAATCATGCGTGCCGATCGGGCAGGCCAGCCCGAAGTCCAGAATTTTTAAGTGGTCGTCTCGCTGGATGAGGATGTTTGAGGAATTGATATCGCGGTGGATAATGCCGCGGCTGTGCGCATATTGAAGGCCGGAACAGATTTGAATTAAATAGTGGGCGGCTAAACCTGGCGGAATGATTTTCAGGCGTTTCAGCATTTTATTCAACGTTTCGCCTTCAAGATATTCCATGATTAAAAAAACAGTCTGAAACCGTTCTTCAATGTCGTAAACCTTGATGATGTTTTCATGGTTCAGGCCGGCAATGGTTTTGGCTTCGTTTAGAAATGTGCCTAAAAAATCGGGGTCCGTGGCCAGATCGTGCCGCATCATTTTAATGGCCACGGGCATATTCAGTCCCAGATGGATGCCTTTGTAAATGATGCTGAATCCGCCGCGCCCGATGATATCGGTGGCCACATATTTTCCGATGGTACGATCGGCAATCGGCCTTCTGGAATCAAATCGATCGGCCACTAGCTCCGTCAGAAAACTCAAGAGGCCCGGTTGTTCCTTTGAGATATGTTTGAATTGATCCCGTTTTAAAACCCATACTTCCAAGTCGGTTTCGGCCTCGACATGGGCACTGCGGGGTTCGCCGGTTAAAATAACCATGGCGCCGACAATATCGCCCTCACCGCGATGCCCCACAGGGTGGAACTTGCCGTCCTTTTCCACAATCAGCCGGCAGGAGCCTCTCTGAATGATATAGGCCGCATCACCATCCTGCCCCTGGGTTATAAATCGTTTGCCGGCCGGTATATGTTGATAACGCATGTGTTTAAAAATGGGACCGTCGGCATCTTCTGAAATAAAGCGCAGGAATTTCGTGCGCAAATTGGCCGTCCCTTCTTCGGCCCGCACCTTGTTAAGAAAAACCACAGCTGAGGCAGGATTGGCGTTTATCGGCAAATGTGCCTTGGACCTTTCCACCACAAAAAGTCCCCGCTACGGCCCAGCAAAATCGACCTGCATTCTTACCGCAATTGATCCCATCGTATGAGCGATCGTCAGCCGCCGGACAAACCCCCAGTACGTCTGCTTTATCACCCCCGGGCTGGCGGCCGCATTTCATATATTCCCAGCAATTTTGTCTTTCCATAACGTTAATTCATAGAATCCATCTCAAAAATAGGATTTTGGTTCAAGATCGCGGCGGAGCCGGGCTTTCCAGCAGTCTTGTGGTTGCAATATCGTCTCGGTCGGCATAGCCATCGAGGGAATTTGAAATTTCATCGATACAGGCCCGGCACCTTTCGTGCTGAAACCTGAGACTACCGATCGGGCCATCAAAAGCCCCATCTTTCTTGAGAGCCAGGAGGCCAAACATTAAATATTCTTCTTTGAAATGATGAAATTGATCGGCAAATTCTCGTAAAAACACCAGCGCTTTTTCAAAAAAATCTTTCGGCAGTTGCTGGTTTTCTTCGATCTTTTTTTGCGCCCGGGAAAGACTCTTGAGTGCCTGCAGGATCAGCGCGCGTTACCGGGTCAGGATTTCGGTTGCCTTCATGTCGCTTCCTTCCGGCTCATATGCCTCAATCATAAATTTCAAAATGCATTGAGCCAATTTGTTGCGACAGCCCAAAAGTCGCAATCATGACAATCAGCATATCAGGTTAGCAGCGGGGGCGGGGGCGGGGCAAGTTCAATCAACTCTCGCTGGAGTCCATTGGCGGATCCAGGTCGTCAATAAGGCGTTAAATAATGGTTTTTACACATTGTATTTTTAATGCGTCCACATTAATAAGGTATTTGACTTATGTCAAATATAAACAACTTCGTATGACCGTAATTTGAATAGGGCAAATAAGGTTTAAGCTGCGGTCAGGATATCATGGGTTTTGGGGCCGCAATTGAACAGCAGATCGCAGGTCGATAAGTTGGAAACAAAAGCGCCCCATAGCTGTGGATAAACGCAGGCAGGTGGTTTGATGAGCTGAATTTCAATGCCTCCTTGTCGGAATGGTTTGGGATCCAGATATTTTGCAGCGGCACGCTGCGCCAGATAGACGGAGGCCCCCAGGCGCCGGCATATGTCAACCAGCATCTGGCTGCCTGCGGTTTGAATTTCGAGTTCGGATAGCAATTTAATCTCGGTTTCAATTTTAAGCTGCCGGAACAAATAACGGATGAACGCCATATTGAATTCGATCAGTTTTTCAAACCGCGTCCGATAGGTAGTTTCAATAAACGGCAGATGATCGGCAAAATAAGGCGCTTTGGCATAGGCGGCCTTGAGGCTTGCCAGGTGTTTGGCGACCCAGCGAAACTCATGACAAATCCTGACTTCATGGACCCGCTGCAAACCCAATCCCTTTTTCCATACCGGAATGGTCAACCACAATGTTCCATGATCGTTTTTAAAGCGATTGCGGCTGATCCAGGTTGTGCCCCGGGGAAACTGGACGTTATCGAGAATAACAAAAACATCTGATAAATGGGCTTTGTAAAAAAATCCCGGAAATGGCAGGAAGTAGGGCTGGTTGGTGGACACGATCATTAGTTGAGCCCGTATGCCGGTTGGCCCGTTGGCCCGTTAAAAAATCAGACAGAAATCCTTTTTTGACCGGCTAACCGGAAAGCGTCTCAACCGGCCAACATAGATTTGATAAAAATCAAGAGGCATTAATCACATCCAGCATTTCGCTGACGACCCGGTCGACGTCTTCATATGCAACCTGGCAGGTTCCGACCCGTTTATGCCCACCCCCGCCGTATTTGAGGGTTAAGACACCCACATCGATCGTAGACGTCGGTTTGATGATACTGTGCCCGACGGATATCATCGCAAACGCTTTATTTTTGCCGTCGACAATGCGAATCGAAATATTTTGCTCCGGATACAACACATACTCCAGAAAGCGGTTGCCCACCGGTATGGCCTCACAATTGCGCAGATCAATCACAATGGCATCGCCTTCGGCTCTGGCCGACCGGGTGATCAACTGCTCATATTTTTTATTTTCTTCATGATACAGCTTCACCCGCTCCTGAAAGTCGGATAAGCTTAAGATTTCATCCACCTTTTTGGTGCGCAACAATTGCGGCAATTTTTTCATCAGCTCAAAATTGCTGATGCTAAAACTGCGTTTATATCCCAGACCCGTCCGCGGGTCAGCAATAAATGCCAGCATGATCCATCCCTTTGGGCGCAGAATATCTTCTTTGGTAAATTTAGCGGAATCGGCTTTACCGGCAATTTGAATCAGCTTTTTAAATTTTCTTAACTTATCGGCACAGGCTTTATCCTGTTTATAGTAATCGTAAACGACCTGAGCCGCACTGGGCGCGTTTTTGCTAACGCCCTTAAATTTGCCATCCAGCTGCAAACGCTCATGCTCACTGGAATGATGATCAAACCACAATCCACAACCGTTGACAAAGGGCACGTTTGCAAGAATATCATTTGGGGTTACAGCAATTTTGTTATCTTGCATATCTTTGGGATGAACGTAAAGAATATCATCGATGAGCCCCAACTCTTCAAGAATCGCCGTACAAACCGAGCCGTCAAAATCCGATCGGGTAACTAATCTCACATTTATCTCCTGTTGTTTTCTTTGCAGCCAATTTGAATGTAAATTGAGAATCAATTGTCTAACGCACATCCACAAACTGTAAACAGCTCTCTGACTGCTTGCCAAATGGCCTGTACTTAAAAAATGCCTATATCCATGTATATGCCTATTATAGTAAAAACTAGCGCGCAAGGTGTCAAGGTGAAGCAAATGACTCGCAGCAAGGGTTCTCTGGCATTGGGTCTCTGACAAAAGCAAAAAACACCGATCAGCTTATCGCAACGCGATTTCCTGAAATGGCAGGTCCAGTTTTTGCGCCAGGGCCTTGAGGTCTTCTTCCAGGGTAACCCCTTTGCCGTCTGACGACGGCACGTTGATGTTTTTATCTGCCACAACCAAAATTTGGATTTTGGCGGGGTCAAGCAGTTCTCCGGCAATCCGGTGAAGTTCTTCTTTGGTGGCGTGCATGTAGGCATCCTGAATTTTTTCGAGGGTGTCAAGCGGTTCTTTGCGCAAATAGTAGCGTCCATAAACGTCCACCAGCTCTGATTTGGTATCCACGTTAAAAACAAAGCTGTTCAGCGCATCCAGCCGCTTTAATTCCAGCTCCCTTTCCGGAATATCCTTGCGCAGGGCGTCCATAACTTTTATTGTTTCGATAATGGCCGCACCGGTCTGATCGCCTTTGCACCCGATGTAACCCAAAAGCTGGCCGGCCTGCCATTTATAGGTCTGAAAAAACCCGGCGGAATAGACCAGCCCCAGATCATCCCGCAGGCGTTTATACATTAAAGAATCGTTGCCGCCGAATATGTTCATCAAAAGGCTGGTTTTCCAGTAATCGGGGTGCGACCGTTTGTTGGCCGGCAGGCTGAGAATGATCTGGGATTGGACCTGACCGGGTTTGTTGACCAGTGCCAGGACCGGTGAGGTGATCGCCGGATCCTTTAATTTGCGCTGGGGTGCTCTGGTTTCCGGAAACGCCTGGAAGAACGGCTTCAATCCGGCAATTATTTTATCTTTGTCGATATCGCCGGCGATGGCAACCGTCATGTTGCCGGGGACAAAATACGTTTTCAAAAAGAGCTTTAGATCCTCCCGGGTAACGGTGGGAATCGTCTGCAAGCCCATCAGCGGATCGCGGCCATAGGGGTGGTTTTTAAAATGCCAGATTTTGCTTTCACGCATGGCCACTGACTGGGCGTCACCGCCCTGTCTTTTGAGCGACACCAGTTCCTGGTTTTTGACAACCTGCAGCACCTCGGGATCAAATCCGGGCCGGGTTAAGATTGCCTGTAAAAGCGTTAGACCCTTCTCCCAGTCCGCTTTCATCACTGAAAGATGAACCGATGTCTGCTCTTCATCCACAGAAACGCCCAGCTGGATCGCATTCTCATCGAGGACGAGGGCCAATTCATTGGGCGATAATGTCTCTGTTCCCCCGCGAACAATGACATTGTTGAAGATATCGGTTAGACCGGTCTTGGATACATCCACATCCACGGAGCCGGCCTTGATTAAAATCGTCAGGTCAATCAAGGGCAGCTCGCGATCCGGCAGATAAAATACCCTGACCTTTTCTACATCAAACATCTCCGGCGGCGGATATTTAATTTTTTTAGGATCCCGCCGGAAGTACAAAGGATGCTTCCAGCCATCACGGGTGTCGTATTCAGATCTGTTTATCAGGTCACCCTTATGGGGGACATTTGCCGCTGCGCTGCCGCTCATTGAGCGAATTTCGGTGTATTTTGCAGGCGGTTTCTCGGGTTGCCCACCTGGAATAACATAAATTGAGGTTTGATTATCTTTGCGAACATATTTTTGGGCGGCTTGGCGGATATCTTCCGGAGTAACGGCATCGAGGCGCTCCAGGTAATGCGTCATATAGCGCCAGCCGATCTGAACCTCAAGGGTGGCCAGGGTTCCCGCCAGGCTTTCATTGCTGCGCATTCTATCCAAAAAGTCGCGTTGATTTAGCTTTTTGATGCGCGCAAGCTCCCGGGGCGATACCAGCTCGGTTTTAAATTTTTCAACCTCCCCGACAAGCAGGGTCTCGAGTTTTTCACAGGCCGCCAGATAGGCCTTGCGTTTCTCTTCTGCACCGACCTGACCCGCAGCCATTTTCAGATCTTGCGGCTCATTGGGTGACCCGCCGATGACGAGCATGCCGCCGTAACGGTTATCGGGATTGTAGGCCCAGGCTTCAACCCCTGAGCCTTTGTTAATGATATTGCGGGTCATGCGGGCGCCGCGACCATGACTGAGCACCATGATCATGGCATCCAGCGCATAAAAATCCTGGGTCCCCATTTGGGCACTGTGATACCCGACGCGAACCAGCGGCGTCCGGGCCCCTTTTAAATAACGAATACTTTTGCGGGGCCCTTGCTGCGGCGGCTCAGTTGTAACCGATTCAGGTGACCGCCGACCGGTCGGATAACGCGCGAAATATGTTTCGGCCAGCTTTTTCGCCTCTTTTAAGGTAACATCGCCAACAAGGACACACACTGAGTTGGCCGGGTTGTAATATTTTTGATGAAATTCAACGGCATCCCGGGTGCTGAATTTTTCCATATCGCTTTTCCATCCAATCGTGGGATTGCGATAGGGATGCGCGCTATAGGCTGTGGCGTTCAAATCCAGCCAGGCAGCCCCGCCGGGATCATTGATGTACCGAAAGGCCCATTCCCGCTGAACCACTTCTTTTTCAACGTAAAATTCACGCCAGGAAGGCTCAAACAACTGCTCGCTGACAATGGAGAACCACTGTTCGAGCATATCCGAGGGCACCGATGCTATATACTGGGTCTGATCTTTGGTGGTAAACGCATTGACACCGACGGCCCCGTTTTTACCCAGCTGGGAGGAAAAGACCTGGGGTATATAAATTTTTTGGACTTCCGCCCGCAGCCTTTCCATCTCGGCGCGTTTTGCCTTGATCCGCTCCGCGCTGGGATTGCGCTTCTGTTTTTCACTGAGAATGGTTTGATAGGCGTCTTCGATTTGTTTTTGCAGCTGCTGGTCTTTGGCCACATCCAGGGTGCCGAAATTTTTGGTGCCCTTAAACATCATATGTTCCAGCAAATGCGCAATACCGGTTTTACCCGATTGCTCGAGGGCCGAGCCTGAACGAATCGCCAGCCGGCAGGCCACCTGTGGTGTCGCCGGTCGTTCGACAATCAGAAACATCATGCCGTTTTCAAGCTGGAATTCTTTGACGTCAAGTTTAATATCAACCGGTGCGCTCGCTGCCCGGCAGATATTTGCGATCAGCAACAGCAGTAACAGACCGAATTTGACAAATTTGACAAAACGCATATTCAATCCCTCCGTTGGGCAGCTGTATGGGGAAAAATTCGTAAACGGTCAAGCAATCTATATCGAATTAAGTTTCAATGCATTTAGGGTAGTACCTAAAATCAGAATTTCAAGAATGGATCCACTATAAGTTGTAACAAATTTTCAGAAAAAACCAATATTCAGAAAAAATCGGCCATGCCCCCCGTGCGGGGTACATGGCCATGGTAAAGCGCACGCATTAAAATTTTATCGTTTATGACCGTCTCGTGCAAAATCCAGGTATTAACCGAAAGGATGATGAATTAAGATCGCCTTCTGCAGCACCTTTGAAGCCGGTCAGGCGTTATCGATCATCAGGCCTCGTACATCACTGCCAGTATAGTTGCTTTTCCACTTTTCGCCGCGATGTGATGGGCGGTTGTCGACAAATAATACGCACTGTCCCCCGGCTCCAGTACAAACTTGTCTTCCCCGATTTCCAATATGACTTCCCCGTCCAGTACGAAGATGAACTCTTCGCCTTCATGCAGCGAGATTTCCTTTTCGGGGTCTTCCTCGAGCTGGACCAGAAAAGCCTCCATGTGACGCCCTTTCACATCCGGTGCCAGGCTTTTGTAAGTATAGATTTGCTTCTGACCTTTTTTGGATGTGGAACGCGAAATCGTGCGGCGCTCGTCTTTGCGGGTGATGGAGTAAAGCTTTTCGCCGACCCCTGAAACCAGGCGTCCGAAGGCGCTGTCCAGCGCCTTTGACAGTTTGATCACCGTGCCCAGCTGGGGCTGCAGTTCCTTATTTTCAATTTTAGATAAAAATTCGACATCGAATCCGGTCATCTTTGAAATCTCATCTAGTGAAAGATCCTTTTCTTCCCGGATCCTCAGGATACGATCCCCGACGTCATCCATGCTCCTTGGCGGCACCAGGGGTATGTCACCGGTCAAATCCTCAAAAAAGTCAAAATCAAAATGCGGTTTTTTTGTTTTCTCTTGCATCTTATCTCCTTAAAAATATTTTTTTATCATTTTTTAAATTGAGCATTGCGCTACATGCATTTTGCTCCCAGGTACCTGGCGATGACAAGCCGCTGGACTTCGGATGTTCCTTCGCCAATTTCAAGAAGCTTCTGATCTCTGTAAAACCGCTCGATATCATACTCTTTCATTAATCCGTATCCACCGTGAAGCTGGACCGCATGGTTGGCGGATCGATACATCACTTCGGAGCAGTACAGCTTCGCCATGGCCGCCTCTTTGGCATACGGCAAGGCATTGTCGTTCAACCAGCAGGCTTTGTATAACAACAGGCGCGCGCATTCGATTTCCGTGGCCATATCGGCCAGCTTAAAGGCATTTACCTGGAAGGTCGCTATCGGCCGGCTGAATTGTTCGCGTTCCTGACTGTATTTCAGTGCCATATCAAGACAACCCTGAGCACCCCCAAGGCCCATGGCACCGATGGATAATCGGCCGCCGTCCAGTGTCTTCATCATCTGGTGGAATCCCTGCCCCCGTGGGCCTAATAGGTTTTCTTTGGGAACGCGGCAGTCTTCAAAATAGAGCTCGCTGGTATTTGAGGAGCGCCACATAAGCTTGCCGTGCATTTCTTTGGCCGTAAATCCGGGTGTGCCCGATTCTACGAT
>JBFFCW010000045.1:0-15122 GCA_041559695.1 Desulfobacterales bacterium | reverse complement strand
TCTGCACTGATAATTGGCAACAACAATTACCAATATCTTCCTCCATTAAAAACAGCCCAAAACGATGCCAAAAAAGTGGCCGACACCCTGAAAGAAAAATATGGATTTAAGGTTAAATTGCTTCTGGATGCCAACCGCTCTGATATCTTGTTGGCGCTAAACAATTTAAGATGGAATCTCACCAAGCGCGACAATTTATTGATTTACTACGCCGGGCATGGCTGGCTGGATAAAGAGGCCGATGAGGGCTACTGGTTACCTGTCAATGCTCAAAAGGATAATACGCTTGCCTGGATCTCCAACTCCTCTATCACCGCCAGCCTCAGGGCTTTGAAAGCCAAGCACGTACTCATTGTTGCCGACAGCTGCTTCTCGGGGAAATTAGCCAGAGGGGTTCATATCGTTAACAAAACCCCCGGATACCTTTCCCGTCTCTCCCGGAAAAGGGCCCGCTGTGTGATATCTTCCGGTGGACTGGAACCTGTAATTGACAGCGGTGGAAGAGGTGAGCATTCCGTATTTGCATCTGCCCTTTTGGATATCCTCAAAGAAAATAAAGGCATCCTGGACGGTGCGCAGCTATTCAACAAACTGCGCCGGCCGGTAATGCTGAATTCGGATCAAACTCCGGAATATTCTGATATTCGCAAGGCCGGTCATGAGGGCGGGGAGTTTCTTTTTGTGCCAGTAAGCAAATAATATTTAGTCTAGAATATCATTGTCAGTTATCTCTTCAGCTATATTTCTTGTATCGTCCGGTGAGCCTCTGCCCAGAATCAACATCCGGTTAAAAAAGGTGAAACCGAAGGCGAGTTGGTCATCGGACGTGTGAAATAAATCACCTTAAAAACGCTGCCGAACTAACCCTTCACATCTGCAAGATCCATCCTTATTATTAAGTTACCCCTATTCCGAACCACTTCAACTTCTGGTGTTCAACAGGAGCAGGAAACATGTATATTAAAATGTCAGATTTTTTTATGGGCATGGGCAAGAAATTTACCATGGAAGTGTTGGATCTTGCCGAAAAGTTATCCCAAAAAGAAGGCGATCTTCTGTTTCACGAGGGAGATCAGGCCACTCATTTCTATGTTTTACTCACAGGCAGAGTCAAGCTCAGCCTGGGGGATACCGGACCGGTAGTCTACATGGTGCGTCAGCCGGGAGAGATCCTCGGCTGGTCGGGACTGATCGGGCGGGATATTTATTCGGCGGCAGGAGAATGCATGGAAGCAACCAATCTGCTGAAGTTCGATCGGGATAATTTTCTTGAAATCCTGAAAAAATATCCCCAGAACGAAGCCCTGCTTTTTAAACGCCTGGCAGAAATGCTGGGCAATCGCCTGCTCGAGCTTTATCCTGCCATCTCCTAATTCAAAAGGGACGTTTAAACATTGAATCTCACAGCATGCAACAAATGAGCAGAAATGGGCTTCTTCGCATTCCTTTCCACATTTCGGCAAACAAATAAGTTGAAAGACCTGCGAAAAAGCATATCAGCAGTTGGTGCACATCTTGGGTCCGACCCCCGGTGGAAGGTTGCCGTTGACGTTATTATCGTGGCCAACGGAAAACGTTGACATCAACTTTTTCACACCTCCCTGGCAAAGGGGGCATTTCACGCCGGTATTGTGGCTCATAACGAGCTTATCGAATTTGTAGCTGCAGTGTTCGCAGTTATATTCATAAATGGGCATTTTATTCCTCCATATTTTGAAACAAGTTCGTGTATTAATAAAAGATAAGTTCGGTCCGGGCGCTTCGCAAGTAGTGAAAGATTGTGAGGACGGAGAATTTTCGACAGCGGAATGTTGGCGCTTTTTGCGGTCAGAAAAATTAAAAAAGGCGAAGCCAAAAATTGGCTTAGCCTTTTTTACTTATGGCTCCCTGAATGCCGTTGTTCTCGTGCGTGGTCATTCGCTTTTTAGGTTTGAAGCCCGCAGGGGAAGATGCACGCACATTCGAGAGACCAACAAGATATTTATCGTTTTTCCTATACATCTATACAAATAGCATGCCAAATGTGATAAAATATCCCGTATTTGATAATATTAATATGGATAACAATAGGTTATACAAATAGCGCCCACAAATCCGTTGAAACGATTATGAATTATTATTCACATCGAATTGTGAAAATCTTTTCATAATAGGCAATTTTTTGACGGTTATTCAACTGGACAGCAACACAGCCAGAGCGGAGTGGGGTGAAATACGGAAAATAAAGGGTGGGGCGTTAAGGATCACCTTAAAGACCGGTAAAGGGGTGTATCTCCGTTTCCCGGCTGAACAACGCTCGTATAGATTTTTTAAGACGGCTGCTACTATTTGGATTTCACAAAGGGAAATATATCCGTATAGCCGGCAATATCGGTGACTAAAAGAACGAGAAAAACGATCAGGACAACGATAAGAAGGGTGGTAAAAAAGCCGTCACCGCCGGCAGGCAGCGCTTGCAATTGATCGGCAACCCGGGTTGCTTCTTCATCCGTCAGGCTATCAAAGCGGTTTTTGGCCTCCACCGGATCGATGCCCTGGGATACAAGGGCATTTCTCACATCCTCGCGGGCCAGTAAACTTTTAAGATATTCCCGTGAATTTTGCGCGCGATCGGTATTGATGACCGATTCGGTTCCGATCATGGCGGCCATAGCAGACTGACACGGGCCGGAGATTAAGAGCATAAAAACAGCCAAAAAAAGGCCCACCGGTTTGAGAAACATGCGAATGTTCTTCATATCTGACCTCCTGAGGTAAATTTACGCCTATATATTTAATTTATCGGCGGATGTCAATTTCAATTTCGGGCCAAATACGTTTGTCGGTTACCATTTTTGCTTCTTTTCCGTTAGAATGAATATATGGTATGGGTTTAATGCAATTATGTTTTACGAACTGAAGGTCATTATGAACGCCGTATCGATTGCTTTTTTTATTGTCAGTTTAATTCTACCGGCCGGCAGTTCCGGCCTGGTTGATATGGTTGCCGGCAACCAAAGCCCCGCTGTTGAATACGGCGAAGCGATACTGACCCTGGAGTATTCGGATGAACGCTCAGTTGAAAAAGCGGCGGAGAACCCCTCTATCCGCTGGTATGAAAGAAAAAACAATACAAAATTAAACGGCGTGGCCCTGGTTGTCCATGGCCTCAATAGCCGTCCGGACAAAATGGAGTCGATTATCGCCAGGATGAATGATGTTGGAATTGATTGTTTAAACCTGTCGCTGCGCGGTCACGGCGAAAACTATTCTGATATCAACCATACCGAAAGCGCCGATGCGCGCATGGAAACTTTCAAATCCGTTACTTACCCGTTGTGGAAAACCGAGGCCTATCAGGCCTATCAGCGCGTTGAAAAAAGAAGCAAACTGTATGCAACCCCATTGTTTTTTGTCGGTTTTTCGATGGGCGGGTTGCTTGGCGTCGACCTGCTCTCTGCAAATCCCACTGTTCAGTTTGACAAAATGGTGCTGTTTGCCCCGGCGATTAAAATGCACAAGAGAAATAGCCTTTTAAAAATATTGTCGCCCTTTCCGAGAATGGTCGTCCCGAGCATTGCTCATAAGTCCTACCTGACAAATGATGGAACATCAATTGCCGCTTACAATGCCCTGTTTGAAATGTATGCGAATTTAGAAAACAATCTGGATCCGAAAATAAACATCCCCACCGTTGTCTTTATCGATAAGCAGGATGAGCTCGTATCCTTTTCCGGTTTGCAAAACATGATCCGGGATCAAAACCTTGATCAATGGAAAATACATCCGGTTAAAAAAGACAAAACCGCAACAAAAATTAAAATGCATCATCTCATAATTGATGAGGCATCCGTCGGAAACTACATGTGGCAGGAGATTGTGGATGCAACCAACACCCATTTTTTAGGGCCGCAAGCAACCGGTCCTGCAAATTGACGAGCAAACAAGAACGATGCAACCGATTTGATAAGAAGTGGTTTCAAAATCCCAGATCAGGTTCAAGGGCAAGGCGTGCCGCGAATTGAAAACGGAGCGTACACGCTAGTACGTGAGTATTTCAATTTGCGGGGCAACACCGCCATTGGGCCTTAGATGGGGTTTTGAAACCACTTCTATTCATCCATTGCACCCGGCTGCCACAAATAATAAAACCCGGCCTGAAAAGAGGCCAGGGAGGCGGGAAGATCCAAGGATACAATTGACAGTCCCCGGCCTTCATATTGCGAGGTAGCGGTATTGTACAGGTTGTCGTCCGGGTAGCGGGTGCGGCGATAGACCACGATTTTTGCATCTTGCGGCAGGTCTGACAGCTTCCTGGCCTGGCTGACGGCTTCAGCAAGATATCCGACGCTGTCGACCATGCCCAGCTTTAAGGCATCACCAGCCAGAAAAATGCGGGCAGTCGATATGGCCTTTAAGTTATCCGGATCGATATTGCGGTGCTCGGCAATACGATCCAAAAATCGTTTGCCCAGCTGATCGATCAGGTCTTTGGTCATTTGTTTTTCTTCGGCGGTCGCCTGCCGAAAGGGAGATCCCATGTCCTTGTTCCTGCCCGTTTTGCTCACCTCAACGCCAACACCGATTTTATCCATCAGGCCGGCCACATCGGGGCGCAAAAACAAAACGCCCACCGAACCGGTTACCGATGTCGGGTGCGCTAAAATATAATCGGCGGGCAGCGAGATATAATATCCGCCGGAGGCGGCGACGCCCATCATGGCAACTACCACTTTTGCCTTCGTTTTTTGCTTGAAGGCCACAATTTCATTATAGAGGATATCAGTGGCCGTAACCGACCCCCCGGGCGAGTCGACTTTTAAAATAACGGCTCTAACGTCCGGGTCCTTCTCTGCCTTGCGGAGTTGAGACACGACTTCCTGAACCATACTCGGGCGCGTGCTCACAAACTGTTTTTTGGGAATGTCGGAAATCGTTCCTCTGATTGACATAACCAGCACCTTGCCCTTTTGTGTGCCTGAAAGCGTATACTCGTTCAGGGGATCGGCCGCGCTTGGAAAAAGCCTTATCCGGGGTGCCTGACAGCCGCTTAAAAAAAGTGCAACCACTACCGCAATGATAAATAGGCGCCTTCGCATCTTATTTTCCTTTTTATCCGCAGATTTCGCAGATTCACGCAGATTATATTGTAAAACCATCATCGCTTTTTAACCTTTTTAATCTGCGGATAATTTAATTTTCTATCTTTGGTTAATCGAATATAGGGAACCAACGGATGGGTGTCAAGAAAACGTCACGCAGGATAAATGGTGAATTAAGATAATTTGCTCTTGACATGCCGGCCCGGCGCCATAATAACGCATATGCCGCAACTATACTGGAAGTGGTTTCAAAACCTCAGATCAGGTTTCCCGCTTGAACGCGGGATTGCACGTCTTGATTTTAATAAATTAAGGTGTGCATCAAAGCCCCGCAAAGCGGGATTACATGTCTGATCTTAATAAATTAATGTATGCATCAAGGCGCAGGCCGATCGAGAAAGTCGTTGTTCTCAGCAGACATATGAGTATGAGAGCTTTTATCGGAGGTCGGTGCCGCACCCTAATCTAAAAAAAGCAGCTGCGAATCCCGCAAGCGGGGCAAGGCAGCCATTGGGCCTTTTGAGCTCCTTAAATCGTCTTTCAATTAGATGCGAAATCCCGCTCCATTGAGCGGGGAGATGGGGTTTTGAAACCACTTATAAACAACGGAATTGCCAGGATCAAGAACGGAATGATGTCTCGTCGCTGGATCATATTTATCATTGCAACATCGCACTTTTTTCTGTCCCAATTTTATCGGGCTTCAAACGCCGTGATTGCGCCGCAGTTAATCCGGGATCTGTCCCTTGACACAGAGGGGTTGGGCTTAATGTCGGCCGCCTTCTTTTATGGTTTCGCATTCGCTCAAATCCCGATCAGCCTGTTGTTGGATAAAGTGGGCCCCCGATTGATGATGACGGCGCTTTCCCTGCTGGGTATCCTGGGCGCACTTGTTTTTTCCATGGCCGACGCTTTGGGCATCGGTTTGGTCGGCCGCATCCTGCTGGGAATCGGCATGGCCTGCAATTTGATGGGGACTTTTAAACTGCTAACCGAATGGTTCGAGCCCCTAATTTTCGCCACCCTAACCGGTGTGGTCGTTTCTGTCGGCACCTTCGGAAACATGATCGCGGCAACTCCGCTGGTCGTGCTGGTTGAACAAATGGGCTGGCGCCACAGCTTCCAGTTAATTGCCGGTATCAACCTCATCTTAACCGTTATGCTTTTTGTGTTGGTTCGCGACCGCCCCCCTCGGCCTTCAACCCCCACCTCGAGCGGGGAACCATCGATCAGCATGAAACAGGCTTTTTCAAATCTGGGCCTTCTCTTAAGAAACAGGGATTACTGGCTCATTTCTGTTGCGACTTTCATACGCTATGGGACCTTTGCCGCTTTTCAGGTGCTGTGGGCCGGACCGTTTCTTATCGAGGTGATGGGCTATTCGGCAATACGCACGGGCAATCTGATATTGTTGATGAACGTGGGATTCATCATCGGGTGCCCGCTGTGGGGGGCGCTGTCTGACAGGGTTTTCAAAACACGCAAAGGGCTTATTGTTTTTTGTCTGCTCCTCATGGGTTTGATTTCGCTGGTACTGGCGATCATTTCTACGGAGACCGACCTGTTTGTATTGGCGCCCGTTTTCTTTGCGTTCGGGCTGATTTCATCCGGCGGATTGTTGATGTATCCGCATATCAAAGATCTCATGCCGCAAAAAATGGCAGGAGCAGCCATGACCGGCATCAACTTTTTTAACATGATGGGCCCGGCCGTATTTCTTCAGGGACTGGGAATTTTAATGCAGCGTCTTTACCCGGATGCGTCACGAGGACCGGCTGCATTCGATGCGGCGTTTTTGGTATGTATGGTGTGTCTCGCAGGATCAGCTTTGCTCTATCTCTTCACCGCCGGAAAACAGCGGAATGGAAAGAATACTTAATAGACTAAAATAAACGAAGTATTTTTAATCAACCAGTGATAGGGGCGTTTTACCGTCATGCCCGCGCCAGGCGGGCATCCAGCGTTTCAGCAAAATATTTTTGGATTCCCGCCTGCGCGGGAATGACACGCTTGGAATGAAAAAACGCCCCGGCCCCTCAATCCAACAGGCCGGCTTTTTTTAGAATGGCCTCAATCTCGGATCCTTCCTGTTCCGAGGAAGGCAGCAGCGGCTGGCGCGGATCTCCCCCGAAATAGCCACGCATATCCATGGCGGTCTTTAACCCCGGCACACCGTATATCGCGGTAACCGCCTGGTTGACCGGAATCATTTTGAGCTGCAGCTCCCGGGCACCATCCAGGTCACCCGCTTTGACCCGATCAAAAATTTTCACACACGCTTCCGGTGCCACATTGGCCAGAGCACATATAGCGCCGACACAACCGATGGTCAGTCCGCTGAACAACACACCGGCAGTACCCACCAGCACACTGAAATCTTCGGCAACCCCGTTTAATATTTCCTGGAGCTGGATAACATTACCGGAACTGTCCTTGAGGCCGACAATATTGGGGTGTTCGGAGAGCCGGCTGACAAAATCGGCCGCCATGTTAATGTGCGTAAACTTGGGCACATTGTAAAGCAAAATTGGAATCGGTGAATGATCTGCCAGTTCTGAAAAATGCTTCATCAACGCTGCTTCTCCCATACGGCCGGCATAGTAATGGGGGGTCACCACCAAGGCCGCATGAGCGCCAAGCCGGGCGCAATCTTCCGTGAGCCTTAAAGTCTCGGTGGTGGACTCGCAACCGGTTCCGGCGATGACCCGCATCTCTTTTGTCGCAGACTGGACAACGGTATCGACAACTGTTCGCTTTTCTTCTTCAGATAAATACACATATTCGCCGTTCGACCCCAACACCACAAAGCCCTTCAGGCCGGTACGGTTCCACTTTGCAACATTGGACGCCAGTTTGTCGTAAGCAACCTTTCCGCTGATAAACGGGGTTGCAATCGGGGGAAATATGCCGTGTAAGTCAAGATTTGCCATTTTTATTTCCTTTTTAATAAATTAACCGCAGACGAACGCAGAATGACGCAGACTATTTGGCCGAGCGACCCGCTCGGCCAAAAACTGCCATCCCGCTTCGCGGGAAAACTTTTTATATATGGATTGTACAGTCAATATGTTTTTAAAGGTACGATTAAGTTTATAATAACAATCAAAACTGTCTGCGCGTGTCTGCATGAATCTGCGGTTAAACAATCATTTCAGATATGTGGCAGACTTTGGTGCTCAGGCCGTGCTTGCGCACCCCGTATGATAGATGCATGATGCAGGCGGGGCAGGAGGTGACCATCAGATCGGCTGCGGTTTTCTTAAGATTTTCCATTTTACGGTCCAGTACCTGCTGCGACAGCTCGTAATGCGCAAACGCATAGGAGCCGGCTCCTCCGCAACACCAGTCCGCCTCGGGCAGCGGCCGGTATTCAACTCCCGGCAGCCGATTAAGAATCTCTCCGGGCTCTGCTGAAAGCCCCTGTCCCCGGGCCGCGTGACAGGGATGATGATAGGTTGCGGTAACGGCCGGTTCCGACGATGGCGCATAAGCATCCATTGCATGAATCAATTGCACCATATCTCTTACACGTGCCGAGACCGCCGCGGCTTGTTGATGATGCCTTCCGGCTTCAGGGAAAAGCTGTGGATAATTCTTTAAAAAAGAGGCGCAGCTGGAGCAATCGGTCACCATAACATCAAATTCTTCAGCGGTGAGGATCGACAAATTCCTGTCGGCAAGTTTCTGAGCCGCTTTCAAATCACCATAGGACCAGGCCGGCAGGCCGCAACAGCAATTTTCCAGCACATGGATGGTCTTGCCGATTTTTTCCAAAAGCTGCAGGGTCGCATGGCCGGCATCCTGGCTGATGATATCGACGCCGCAGCCCACAAAATAACCGATCCGCAGCGATTGGCCTTTCCCTCTATGGACGCCGGTCTTGATTTTATTCCGAAACGACCGGGTGGGAAATCGCTCGACAATTTCATTGGCATGCACGAAATCACGACCAAAGATTTTCAACAATCCCAGGGCGCGTGCCAGGTCCACTATACCGGTATTTTTACCCAGCGCCACCGCCCGTGCCGCCAGGTGCAGCCGCCGCGGGTAAGGTAAAAGGTGGTCAAAGAGCAGGCGATGAATAGATTTGCGGCCGACCTTTTCCAGATATTGCGCCCGGGCTTTGATGACCAGATCGGAAGTGGGGATCGCCGGAAAGCAATTGGCCGTGCAGGCGCCGCAAAGCAAACAATCAAAAAGCGGTTCCTCGATTTCCGGATTCCATTCCAAGCGCCCTTCGATAATGGCCCGCAAAAGGGCCAGACGTCCGCGGGCGACCCCGGCCTCGTGTCCGGTGGACCTGAATATCGGACATGCCACCTGACAGAACCCGCAACGGTTGCAATGCGATATCTCGTCGTAATGTTCTGAGATGAATTCAGTCATGATAACCACTTAAGGTTAATTTTAGTCGGAGTGATGGAGTAATGGAGCACTGGAGTAAAGGAAAAAAGCAACTCCAACACTCATCCCTCCAGTACTCCAAAGCTCCAATCAAATCTTTCCTGGCATGCGCCCGGGAGCAAAGATGTGGTGCGGATCCAGAGCCTTCTTGATGCGATGCATCACCTTCCATTCCGGCCGTTCGAAGCCGAAGACATCATTATGCCCCTTGAACTCGGCGGTTGCTTTCTCCATTACCACATGGCCGCCCAATTGATTGCCCAAGTCGCACAACTGGCCCCACATCCCATCCGGCATGGTTTCAAAACCGGCAAAGATTCGGCCGCATCCGTAATCCAGAAACAATCGGGGTTCTGATAACCAATTATCCAGAGACTGAACAAACCCGACCCCCTGATCAAGCGGCAGGTCGGCCCGCAGTATAAAGCGAGATTGAGCCAGCTCTGCATAGATGCCTTTAAAAATTCCATCCTGAACAGAATAGTCCTGCTGATGTTTTAAAACCAGGCCGTCTTTTTCAAGCAAAATCCTTGTTCTTTTAAGCTGCTCGCCGACGGTTTTGTCAAATCCCTCAAATCCGATTTCCAGTCTGCTGCGCCGGTTTGACATTTCGTCGCCCTGAAAATTTTCAGGAATCATCACGACAAATACCGGTGTCAGCGGGGATGTGATTACCGCGGAGGCCAGGGCAGAACAGCCGGGCAGCGTCCCTTCGACGCTGATGGCTGTACAGCGTTCAGGCACGGTCATCACCCGGCAGGTCACTTCTGTGATCAGACCTAAAGTGCCGGCAGACCCAATCATCAGCCGCGTCATGTCGTAGCCGGCGACATTTTTAACCACTTTCCCGCCGGTTGAAATTTTTTGGCCGCTGCCATTCAGAAAGCGCAAGCCCAAAACAAAATCCCGCGGGGCCCCGTAATGCAAGCGTTCCGGACCGCAGGCCGCCCGTGCCATCACACCGCCAATGGAATGCTCCTGAACTGAAAATGAGGGCCTGATGGGCAGCCACTGATTTTGATCGGACAGTCGGCGCTGGAGCACTTCAAGTGAAACGCCCGCCCCGACCGATACGAATTGATTGTAAGGGTCAAATTCAACGATCCCGTCTAGCACAGCGCTGTTTAATAATTCACAATCCCTGCTGGGCAGGTTGCCGAAATGACCAAAAGTACCGCAGCCTGCGGGCAGCAACGCATTTTTGTTTGCGGCAGCGCTTTGAATTTGTTCGATGATCTCCTTTTCGGCCGCACTTTCGGTCTTCGCGCTGTTTGGCCTCTGGCTGATTGGCGCTTTGCCGGCGTTTTCGTTTTGATCGGGGACCGGAATCACCTTACCGGGATTAAGGAGTTTATCCGGATCAAACGCCTGTTGCAAATCTCGCTGGGCGACAAAATCCTGTTCAGAAAAAATCAGGCGCATCGCGTTCATTTTTTCCAGACCCACGCCATGTTCACCGGAAATGGTACCGCCCAGTTCAACACAGGCTTCCATGATTTCCCAGCCCGCTTTTTTCACCCGCTTCAGCTGGCCCGCATCCCGCGAATCAAAAAACATCAACGGGTGTAAATTCCCATCGCCGGCATGAAACACATTACCGTGCTCAAATTCATATTTTTTAGCAATCTCTGCTACTTTGGCCAGCGCTTCGGGCAGCTTGGTTCGCGGCACCGTGCAATCGTTGACCAGATAATTGGGCGCCAGGCGGGCAACCGCACCAAAAGCGCCGCGCCGACCTTCCCAGAGGCGGTTGCGTTCAGCGTCATCTTTGGCTTCAAGAATATCACGGCATCGATTTTTGCGGCACAGCTCACTGATTTGACCCACCTGATCTTTGAGACCGACAGAGAGGCCTTCCACCTCAACGATCAGGACAGCAGCCGCATCCCGCGGATAGCCGCAGGCATAGCTGTCTTCGACCGCATTGATAATCGGCGCATCCATCATTTCAAGCGTGGTGGGCAAAATGCCGGCCGAAATGATGTGCGATACCGATCGCGCCGCATCGGCAATATCATCATAGGCAACGAGCAGGGTAATGATGGTTTCGGGCAGTGGGAGAATGCGAACGGTGACCTCGGTGACAATCCCCATGGTACCTTCGCTTCCCACCAGCGCACCGCGAAGATCATATCCCGGCGGGTCATAGGCATACCCGCCGATTCGAACAACCTCACCGGTGGAAAGGATTACTTCCATACCCAGGATATGGTTGGTGGTAACACCGTATTTCAAACAACGCGGCCCACCGGAATTTTCACCCACATTGCCGCCGAGGGTGGCCACCTTCTGGCTGGCAGGGTCGGGTGCGTAAAAAAAGCCCCGCGGGGCCAGGGCATTTTGCAGCTCCAGGTTTGTTACACCGGGTTGGACTACGGCGCAGCGCCGTTGGGGTAATATTTCAATGATGCGGTTTAAGCGCGACAGACAGATGACCACACCGCCCGAAACCATAACGGTGCCGCCCGAAAGATTGGTGCCAAACCCGCGGGGAACAAACGGCAACCCGGCCTGGCGCGTCAGTTTGACGACCCGGGCGGCCTCGCTGGTATCGCCCGGGAAAACAACGACTCCGGGTTGGCCTTTCGCCAGAGAAGCATCGTACGAATAGAGTTCGGTCGCCACGCGGGAAACCGATACCTGCGCATCGCCAACAATTTGCCGCAGATCATAAATGAGCTGATTGGATATCATTTTTTTGAATATCGAATAACGCTAAAGACATAATCTAAAGTCAGGAGTGTCGAAATGATAAGTAGGGTCGGCATCTGCTCGGCGCGGCGAAGCCTTGCGTGTTAACGGGTGCCGATCTACATGGCAGCCACGGAGGGCTGCCCGACTTCGACATTCATCATTCCTTGTTCGGTGTTCCGCGGTTTAGTCCTTCGTAGCGTTATCCGCGTTGGATACAAGCCTCGCGAGTTTTCCGATTTAACCCGATCAGGCATCCAACAGCGACATGGCGGCATCCTGTCCTGCGGGCAAATCCGTTTTGCAGCCCTGGATAGCCAGTGCCCGGCTGATGGCAGACAGGAAAAACAGGATATTTTCGGCCGAAGAAGAATATCCCATCAATCCCACGCGCCAGACCTGTCCCGCCAGTGCCCCCAGCCCGGCACCAATTTCCAGATTAAATGTCTTCAGCAGATAGCCGCGTACGCCGGCTTCATCCACCCCGTCGGGCACTCGAATCGTATTCAAGGTCGGCAAACGGTGCTCGGGCTTGACCAGCATCTCCAATCCCATTGCCTCTACGCCGGCAACCAGCGCTTGATGGTTTTTTAGATGGCGGTCAAAACGATTGTGCAGCCCTTCCTCTTCAATCAGTAAAAGTGCTTCCAAAAGCGCATAATTCAGCGTGCTTGAACTGGTGTGATGGTAGACTCGGGGGGCAGATCCCCAGTACTTTTCCAGCAGCGTAATATCAAGGTACCAGCTGCGGATCGGATGTTTGCGCGACCTGGCGGCCTCAATCGCCCGATCGCTAAAGGTTACCGGCGCCAGCCCCGGGGGAGCGCCAATGCATTTCTGGGAACAACTGTAAGCCGCATCCAACCCCCATGCATCGGCTTTTAATTCGACACCGCCAAGTGAGGTCACCGTATCGAGCAGGATCATGACGCCATTTTCCTTTGCCAGCCGAACGATATCGTCCATCGGCTGAAGCACCCCGGTGGAGGTTTCGGCATGAACGACCGTGATGACTTTATAGGCTTTGGCCTTAAGCGCGTCTTCGACCTGTTGCGGGTCAGTCGGTCGGCCCCATTCACCTTCGATTACCGTTACGTCGGCCTCCTGACGTTCGGCCATTTGCCGTACACGATCGCCAAAATAGCCGTGTACACATACCAGAACCGGATCTGCGGGTTCCATCAGGTTGGCAACACATGCCTCCATTCCCGAAGTGCCCGTGCCCGGGGTTGCATGGGTCACTTTGTTTTGGGTTTGAAACACCCGGCGCAGCCCCTCGGCCACCTGGTCTAGCGTTTTAAAATAGGCCGGATCCATATGACCGATAACCGGTGTCGTCAGCGCCTGATATACCCGTGGATGAATATCCAGCGGACCGGGTCCCATCAACTTTCGCAGTGGTGCTTCAGGTGAATTTAAAGCCATGAGGCAACTCCTTTCTACCGCTTCAACAGATTCGGGTTGGTTTTCAACAATGGGGAAGGAAAATAGTTTAAAGAAAAATGAGTATAAAGAGTTGCGGCTTCAGTGTCAATAAAGAGTACTCAATGTCTAAATTGTTAGGTGTCAGTGTTCAGGGCCTATAGATAAGTAATGGGTGCTGAGGACGGAGAAAAAAACCGGCCTGCCAACCAAATGAAGTGGAGCGGATTTTCCCGTATGGGGTTTCCATCGGTGCCGCGGGATTACGGTATTAGACAATGAAAGTGAATTTGAGTTTGGGTACTGGGTACTGGGTGCATGGAAATAAGCAGACCTGTCAGGGTGAAATATAAATTCGAAATCCACATTCCGAAATCCGAAATCGAAAGGTTCGCGCCGCTAACCGGAAGGCTGTTTCAGCCGCCGGAGGCGCTCTTTGGAAAAATCGTATTCGAGCCATGTATCCAGAAAAGAGCCCAGCGCTTCCCGGTAGTGTTTAATCGCTTTTTGATTGTCTCCGCTCCCTTCAGCCCATAACCCCACGGCGCTATGGGCGGTCAGGAGGTTTTCGGGGCTTTCTCCGGCCTGTTCCAACAGCGATCTCTCCGTCTGGTTACCCAATAGATAGTCGCTGATCGTCAGATACCAGGGATCCATGGTGCGAGCGACAAAGGCCTCGAGACTGGCGCGGCTTTCATCCGCAAGACCCTGTTTATGTAATATCCCGGCTTCCAGAACCCCTAAGCTCATCCGATCTGCGTTTTGACGGCCGCCGCCATTTAAAAAGGTGCGGATATATTGCAGTGACTGGGACCAGTCCTCGTCGGCAGCGCTGTAAAAGGCCAGGGCCACATATATTTTGCGGTTTTTAGGATATATCTCCGCTAAACTTTTCAGCACCTCCTGTTTTTCTTTGATCGCCACTGTCTCATCGATAAATTTGGTCATCAATGGGGCTAACTCGGCTTTAAGCTTTGCATCCAGCTCCAGTTTCTCCTTAACGCTTTTGTTAAATGCCTCGATGTCCTTTTGGTAATCCTTCCACTGGGCTTTGGTCTTCAACGCTTTTCGCCGGCGTTTCTGCAATTGCTCCAGTTTGGCACTCGCTACAAAAAACTCCCATTCATCCGAATCAGCAGAGAGCACCGCTTCTCTTAGCAGTTTTTCGGCCCATTCCCAATCCTGGCCCTCGATCCGGATAAGGCTGACCGCATAATTAAGCCAACTTTTTTCAGCATCGGTATGCCAGCTGTCTAAAGCCGAAACTTCATCGATCAGGCCTTCCAGAACCCGAACCAAATGCCCTTGAAATTCTGCTGAAGAACGCCAGTCTACCGTCAGCAAGGCCTCGCGGTAAGAACTTATCCCGCCGTTGCCGGCAAGCCAGTCAATTAAAAACAGCATCAGCCGGGCTTCCGGATTATCAGGATCCATGGAAAGCGATTCGGAAAACAGCTTCCTGGCGCTGTTGTTATCCCCGGTACAATAATGCATCATTCCGGCCGCCATAATCATTTCCGGTTG
>JBFFCW010000044.1:0-15213 GCA_041559695.1 Desulfobacterales bacterium | reverse complement strand
TTTAGATACAAAGAATCTTCTTAATCTTAATTTATTTTAGAATATTGAGTTGATGTATATGGCATTTGCCAATTTTCCATATCTATCATGCATCCTTTTAAGCTGTGTGATCGGCCTGTTGATTATCCTCTTTCTGCCGGAGCGCCGCAAGCAGGAAATCAAATGGGTCAGTGCGGTTTTTTCCGGAATTCCGCTGGCCTTGTCCTTGTATCTGTTTTTGGCCTATGACAAGAGCATTGGTGGTCTTCAGTTTGTGGAAAAAATCATGTGGGTCAAATCCTTGGGCATTACCTATTTTAATGCCGCCGACGGATTCAATCTTCCCAATCTGCTGCTGACCGGAATTGTGTTTTTCACCGGCGTGCTGACCATGTGGGAAATGCAAAACCGCGTCAAAGAATTTTATGCGCTCTATTTTTTGCTGGTTACCGGCGTGTTCGGGCTCTTTATGAGCATGGACCTGTTTTTTATTTTTGTCTGGTATGATGTCTCCCTATTCCCGATGTATCTGCTGATCGTCGTCTGGGGCACGACGCGCAAAGAGTATGCGGCCATGAAATTAACGCTGTACCTGCTGGCCGGAAGCGCCTTGATATTGCCGGCAATTATCTATCTTTTTGTCAAATCCGGCATGAATACCTTTGATATTGTCTCCCTGATGCAGCCCGGGACCTTTACGGTCGACCAGCAGAAATTTGCATTTATTTTGCTGTTTCTGGGCTTCGGCATTCTGGCGGCTGTCTGGCCCTTTCATACCTGGTCACCGGTCGGTCATGTTGCCGCGCCCCACGCGGTCAGCATGGTGCACGCCGGGGTGCTCATGAAAATCGGCGCATTCGGCGTTCTGCGGGTGGCCATTTTTCTGTGCCCTCAGGGTTGGCAGCATTGGGCCCAGCTGATGGCCCTGCTGGCTGCGATTGGTATCGTTTATGGTGCGCTGGCCGGCCTGCGCCAGACCGATCTGAAGTATGTCATTGGATATTCGAGTGTATCTCATATGGGAATTGTCGGTCTGGGATTGTCAACTGTCAGCGCCGATGGCCTCAACGGTGCGGTTTTTCAAATGTTCGCCCACGGAGTGATGACCGCATTGTTCTTTTCTTCGGTGGGCTATATCTATGATAGAACCCATACGAAAGCCATCGGCGAGCTGGGCGGCTTGAGTAAAATTATGCCCGTGGCCTCCACATACTTTATTGTAGCGGCTATGGCGAGTATGGGTATTCCCTGTCTGGCGAGTTTCTGGGGAGAGCTGCTGGTGTTTATCTCGGCCTTTAAGGTGTATCCGGCTCGCGGCGCCATGGCCGTCGCCGCTCTGGTGATCAGCGCGCTGTTTATGCTGCGGGTCGTGCAAAAAACTTTTTACGGCCCTAAAAATGAGCAGTTTGAGCAGCTGACGGATGTACCCTTCGGCCTGGCTGTGCCCCGATTGATCCTGGTTGCGGTTCTGGTGTTTTTTGGGCTTTTTCCGTCTATCCTGTTTGACGTAATCGAGACCGCTTCGATTCCATTTATTAACGGGTTGCCCTGATGAAGTGGATGATTTTTAGTCCCGAAATCTATTATTTGCTGGTGGGCCTGTGGTTTCTGGCGCTGTCGATGTTGCCGCGCGCAAGATCCAGGCGCAATTATTTCAGCGCCCTTTTTCTGGCGGCTGCCGGTATTTTGGTTTGCCTGATCACCGTCAAATCAGAAGGTGTCCTCTTTTTTAACGCCTATCAGGTTAATCTGTTTTCCCAGGTATTTAAAGTATTGCTGTCTTTGGGATTGTTTCTGGTGATTTGCCTGTGCCCGAATCTTACGGCGATCAAAGCGAAACACCATCCGGAATTTTATCTGCTGCTGTTTGTCTGCACTCTGGCGATGATGATGCTGGTCAGCAGCGTGCACCTGCTGGCGATTTATGTTTCCCTTGAGCTTTCCAGTTACGCCCTATACATACTGGTGGCGTTAAGGCGCGGCAAAGATATGGGCATTGAGGCCGGCATCAAATATTTTCTGATCGGAATCTTTGCTTCAGCTGTAATGCTTTTTGGCCTGGCGTTGCTTTACGGAACCACCCAGGCCACTTACCTCAATGAAATCGCCAAGGTGCTGCCGGGAGTAATCGACAGACCCGCCGTTGTCATCGGGCTGCTGCTGACCCTCGGCGGGTTCTTTTTTAAACTCGCCGTTTTCCCCTTCCATTTCTGGGCGCCGGATGTCTACCAGGGGGCGGCCAATCAGGTTACCGCTTATATTGCCACGGCTTCCAAGGTGGCCGCCATGGCGCTTTTGATTCGAATGGTCGCTTTAACCGGCAGCGCACCGGTCGGCAATTATCTGGTGCACATTCTGGTGGCGTTGTCCATCGTTTCAATGACGGTGGGCAACCTGGCGGCGATCGTTCAAAAAGACATCAAGCGCCTGCTGGCCTATTCGACGATCGCGCATGCCGGCTACGTTTTGATCGGTATTTTGAGTGTGAGCACACCCGGCTACAGCGGGGTTATCTTTTACGCTCTGGCCTTATTGGTGATGAAATTCACCGCATTTCTGGTGGTGGTCAAAGTGGCCGATGATGACCGCAACTTGCAGATTGATCAACTGGCCGGTTTGTATCATCGCTCTCCGCTGCTGGCGATGGCATTGATGGTTTCTATTTTCAGTCTTGCCGGAATCCCGCCGACCATTGGATTCACTGGAAAACTTTTCATCTTCCTGGCCGCGATGGAGCAGGGCTACTTCACACTGGTGCTGATTGCCATGATTAATGTGGTTATTTCCCTTTATTACTACCTGCTGATAATAAAAGCGGCTTACCTGCTGAAACCGAAATTCGCCCTGTCGGAGATACCGCTTTCTCCTCCAGCTAAAATACTTACGATTGCCTTAATCATTGTTATGGTGGGTGCTGGCATTTTCCCGGGCTATGTACTCGAGCTTGCTGAAGCCGCGGCCCGAGCGATAGTATAAAAGGTTTAGCCGGTTGAGCCGGTTAAAAAGGGAATAATGTCTTATCTTATTTTTTACCGGTAAACGGGCTAACGGGTAACGGGCTCAACCTGCCGAATTCGAGAACTTTGACTCGTTATAATGCACAAAGTGGAAGCTAACCGCTGGAGGTGGATTGAGTTGGCCGATGGGAAAGAATCAAGCGTCGGTATCCGGAGGTGCCGGCATGGGAATTTTAAGAAAATCGATACCCTCTTCTTTTAGCATTTTTTCTTCTTCTTTGGTGCTGACGCCACGGATATTTCGTGGCTCCTCGACCCCGTAATGGATCTTCAGCGCTTCTTTGGCAAAATCGCATCCGACATCGTCAAAATTTTTCTCTACAAAATCAACGATTTTTTTGCCAACCTGTTTTAGATTTTCCTCCTCCAGGGAACCTTTTTTAGGAATCGGTGAGGATTTGATCGCAAAGGTGGACGGAATTCTGGACACGTGGGTCGTATTGCAGGCCGGGCAGGCGATCAGTTTCTTTTTTTTCTGGTCCTGATAGGCTTCACTGTCTTCAAACCAGCCTTCGAACGCATGGCCGTTAACACATTGTATATCATATGCTATCATAAGAGGGATACCACCGTTATCTGATAAATGATCGATAATATTCGATTGAAACATGCAACTAACTAAAAAATAACACATCTGTCAATATTTTTAAAGTGGTGTTGGCCTGTAATCAGAATTTACTAATTTAACAGAATGTTGTAAGATAAATCTTAAACCGGGATATATCAACTGCAAATCCGGTCAACGATTGGCTGAACCACCTTAGAACTCGCTACTATCCGTATTTAGGATTTAGGGCATCATCATAAAAATCAGACGAAAAGGGCCTCTGAGATGAATTTTTTGTTGAAGCGTTTCAGATTATTGGGATTGGTGCTGCTGTTTTGTTTATTTTCGGCTTCTGTTTATGGAGAAACCATGTATGTTTCTGATGTTTTGAAGCTAACATTGAGAACCGGGCCGAGTATCGAAAACAAAATAATCTCAGTGATCGATTCCGGGCAGATGATGGAAGTTATTAAATTCGGCGATGAATGGTCTCAGGTACAACTGCCCAACGGCAAGGAAGGCTGGGTGCTGAGCAGATATCTAACCACCAACGAAACCCACAACATCAAACTTGAACGCCTGGAGGCCAAGCATAAAAATTTGATGATTCAAGCCGCTGAATTATTGGAAGAAAATAACAGGCTGAAAGCGGAAAATAAGCGGTTCAGCACCGAGTCTAAAGCCAATCAAAAACAGTTCGTGAAAACCCAAGCCGATTACGAGGCGCTGAAAGCCGAAGCTGCAGAATTTATAACACTAAAGGCCAATTATAAGCGTGCCGCTTCGCAGCTGGCCGAACAGACTGCCAAGGCCAAACAGCTTGAAGAAGAGCTCTCGAGCCTGGAAATGAACACCTATATTAAATGGTTTCTGGCCGGCTCGGGGGTACTTATCGTCGGTTTTTTAATCGGGTTCAGCACCAAGCGTCAGCGCCGCCGCCCTGCACTGATGTGACATTCAATATCACGCAAAACGGTATAAATTGACACCCGCATTCTATATCATTATATTAGGCAAGCGTCAGCTTTTTTGAATCTTTTTTGTTTTATCGTAAACTTTTATTTAATAATTTTTAAAGCAGAGCTTAAGTCGCTGATCTATCCCGGTTCTTCCACTAAGCTTAAAAAGAGAGATCATCAGCAAACCATTTTAAGGAAACACGATTAGGAAACTGTATGCAACTCGATCAATTTGTGGTTTTGTTCGCCTTGCTTTTGCTCTCCGGATTTTTCTCCTCTGCTGAAACCGCCCTGTTCTCCATCAGCAAAGCCAAAGCAATTCATCTTGCCAAACAAAAAGGGCCCGCCAATAAGCTGATAAGGAAAATGAAGGCGGATCCCCACCGGCTGCTTTCGACTATCCTCATTGGCAACAACCTTGTCAATGTCGGCGCCTCTGCGATCGCCACCGCAATAACGATCGATTTATTTGCGAGCCATGCGGTCGGGATTGCCACCGGTGTCATGACCTTTTTAATCTTAATTTTTGGTGAAATTTTTCCCAAATCCATTGCGACGCGCAACAACATCTTAATCGCACGCCTGGTCATTTTTCCGTTATACTGGCTGTCAATTTTGTTTACACCGCTGATCGTATTTTTAAATTTCATCCCCAAGCTGACCGGAAAGATGCATAAGAAACCGATTGTTACCGAAGAAGAATTGATGACGTTTGTTGAAGTTGTTGAAGAAGAGGGGGGGATCGAAGAGGAAGAAAAGGAGTTGATTGAAAATATATTCGAATTCGACGACACCAATGCATCGGAGATCATGGCACCCCGAGCGGACATGTTTGTCATTGATGTGAATGAGGAATTGAAGCTTGAGGAGATCGTCAAATCCGGTTTTACGCGAATTCCGGTTATCGATGGGGATATCGACCATGTGGTGGGCATTTTAAACATCAAAGATCTGCTCAAACACCAGGCCACATCCGATGCAGCGATTGATGTCCGCAAAATCATGCGCGGACCTTATTTTGTGCCTGAAAATAAGAAACTGGATAATTTGCTTCAGCAATTTAAAAAACGAAAACAACACATGGCCATCGTTGTCGATGAACACGGGGGCGTTTCCGGCCTGATCACACTTGAAGACGCCCTTGAGGAAATTGTCGGCGAGATCACTGATGAAACCGATACCGTTGAGCCCCATATCGTCAAAACCAGGCCCAATGAATGGCGGGTTCTGGGGAAATCAGAAATTGACGAAGTCAACGAAATTATAGAAATGAATATTCCCGACTCCAGGGAATATGACACCTTCTCCGGGTATGTTCTGGATCAAATCGGCAGAATTCCGCAGGAGAAAGAAGAAATTCCACTTGGCCATTTCCTTATTACCGTTAAGGAAATGGATGGAAATCGCATTCGCGAATACATCGTTCGTCAATCAGAAGTTGAGACGCCCAAAGAAGTCTCTTCCACATAAAAAGTGACCCGCCTTCTATGAGTGGCATCTGGGGTCGCCTCCCGCAAGCAACTTACAAAACACAGTTTTATTTTAGGCGTCAGAAATAAATAGGTTTCAGGTTTCGGGTGTCAGGCTCAAGGCCAGCCGCCTGTAGCCAGTGAAAGCCAAAACGCTGACACCTGAAACCATTTATCGCCCTTATTCCTTGTCTTCGACGATTTCAAATTATGATGAGAAAAAAGAGCCTGCCCGTTTGGCCGTCTGTTCCGGGGCGCTAAACGTGGTCATATCACCGAGCATAACCTCAAACCCGGTATGATCGCTGCGTACCCAGGGAGCGTAATTCGATCGCACCATGATGACGGTCCGCAGCTCGAGACGGCTGGAAGGTGTTTCAACAGACAACAGGCCCAGATTGTAGCCGTTGCGGCACAAACTGCGATAAAACCGCTGTACATTCAGAATGCCCCGGGCCAGGTCCTGCCAGTCTGACGCAGCCACCTGTTGCAATGAGGTCTTTTGCGGCAGGATGCCCCATATTTCAAAGAATCCTTCGGGTGCAAATGCGGCCACCCATTGCCACAACCCGGTTGTCCCAATGTAGCGCGACCCCTCGGCTATTTCATGTTCGAGATAGTTGGAAAACAGATAGTTGCCGCTTTGTTGATGATAACCATTGGCCCGTTGCAGCAAAATACGCTGGTGGTTGGCCGGCAAACGGTCTGCGTTTATCTGCAAATGGGGATGAAGTAATGATCCGCCGGCCGAAGGGAGATGATTCTGGGTGATGGCCGTATATACGGCTTCCGGGTCCTGATTTTTGATTTTTGCAAGATACCGGCTGCAATTTAAAAAACTGTCTGCATATGACGCAGCGGCGGCATTGCCGATTTCAACAAAATGGGTATTGTCGAAAAGGCTGACGGCGGAATAGCTGCCGTAAGGAAACAGATTGGGAAACAGAAGCGAATCTCCCTGAGCCAGCCGCCCGACGGACGATAGATCGGGATGCAGCCGGGGTGTTCGGTCGCTTACCTGGGGCTTGCAAAACGGGCATTGGGCAGTTCTGTCCGCCTCCGGCGGCGGATGGGGCAGTGACTCGGTTCCAGGTTCTATTTCATCAATCCGGCTAAATGAGATGCGGCAGGTACGCCCGGTAATGGGATTGGTGCGGATTTCAATTATTCGTTCTGCGATCGTGCCGGAGGGATCGATAAATTTCGCAGATACCGATTGACAGTCAAACGTCAATTCTGATGGCTGAACCGTCGGCATGGGATAAATCTTATGGAACTTTTATAGTGGTTGTCAAAAGAAAGGTTCCGCTTACAGTTGGGTAACCCCGAAAGCCTGGAATAATACAACCGAAGCTTCCTCAGGCGGCCGCCATACAATAAATCAGAACCGTAATCCAGGCCTGATTCAACAGCGGCGGATTCGCCACGACCTCCTGGCACAGCTCGGCATCGAGCCTGGCGGCCGGAAAAAAACGATTCAGCCAAAGACGCATAGGCCGCCTTTTCGATCAGCAGGTATAAAATCCGACGCCCGGCTGATAGCATGAATAAAGGAGTTGGCTGGAAATTTCGAGGATTTATTATTGCAGTTTCCGGCTATCATGTTGCCGGCGGTGTGTCAATTCAACCGGTTCACATAACCGTATTCATGCGTTTTAAATCTTCTTTTTTGCCAATGACCACGATCACATCGCCGGCTTCGAGTGTTTCTGACGGCATCGGGTTAAAGATCATGTTACCGGCCATTTTTTTAATCGCTACAATAATCACACCGAAGTTTTTTCGCAAATTGCTGTCAACCAGATTTTTGCCGGTCAGGCCCGAACCTTCGCCGACCGTGGCCTCTTCCATCATCAACCCCAGAGAACTGCCCATGGTGGCAATATCGATAAAATCAACAACCGTCGGTCTTTTGAGAACCTGGGCCATTCTTTTGCCGCCGATCAGATGGGGCGAAACCACCCGGCTGGCACCGGCGCGGGAGAGTTTGTCTTCATTGTTTTCATGAGAGGCCCTGGCAAGGATATAGATATCCGGCTGCAGGCCTTTGGCCGTCAATGTAATAAAAACATTGTCGGCATCCGAGGCCAAGGCAGTCACAATTCCATTTGCTTTCATAATACCGGCTTTTAACAAGGCTTCTTCAGAGGTGGCGTCCATTTCGAGGAATAGATAATTATTAGATTCAATTTTTTCTACAATGGCGGGATCCTGTTCAATTACTACAAAATCTATATCATCGGCAGCCAGCTCATTGCTGATGATGCGCCCGATGCGTCCGAATCCGCACACAATAAAATGGTCCTTTAATTCCGATATTTGCTTTTGCACTTTTATTCTCCCGAACATTTTTAGCAGTTCGCCTTCGATGAAGGCTTTGACCAACAGGCCTATGGTATAGGCACCGACCGTTATACCCAATATGATGATAATGATGGTGAGTACGCGCCCGGCAGGTGATAGCGGTAGAATTTCAGCATAACCGACAGTGGAAATGGTGATCATGGTCATATAAAAGGCTTCAAAAAGCGGCATTTTTTCCACATAATAATATCCGCATGTGCCGAAGGCCACAATGCCGATTAGCATGAAAAATGAGTATCTTAACCGTTTATTCTTTGAATCCATTACCACCCCGGTGGCGAAACCCGATCGGTCATCCGGTTGTATTTTGCCTTAAGATCCTGCAAACTTTACGCTTTTATTTATATCGGCACTGTTTTATCATTATATTACCTGAATCTCGCAGAAAACGAATTTGAACGTTAAACTATATTTAATAACAGAAGGTTAGGAAAATCAAGGACGTAGACAATGATACCTGGCTTTGGCTTCAATCTGAAACTGCGCTGGAAATTTTTTATCATTTTGCTGGTGTTTAGTCTGACACCGTTGATTGTTGTCACCGTCGTCAGTCAGCGCGGCACCCAACTTTTGGGGAAAACAATTTCCGAGGATGCGCGCATGCGGCTCACCCATATCGTTGGGATGGAGTTGCGGCAAACCGCAGAAAATTCGGCGAAAGTGTTACAGCGAACCAAAGATGCAATGGCGTTTTATCTTCAGGTTTTGGTCGGTGAAGCCGAACTCGCCTTTTCGAAAATGACCACTGAAATCCCCAAAATTTATTTTGCCGCCGATTTTGAGGACCCCCGGACCGCTCCCGAAGATTTTTTACCGATCCAGCGATACCGGATGAAAACTCATGACGGCGAGTTTTTGGATAATCCGGTCAGCTTCAATCATCCCGTTTTTATGCTGGCCCCAGGCGTTGAAAAAGAAAACATTGGTCGTGACCTTGCCTCCTTGAGCCAGATGATACCCACTTTCAGAAAACTGTCCAACGAATTCGGCAAAACGTTGTATTGGGCTCATATCTATTTGCGAAATGGTGTCTATATGTCGTATCCCGGTCACGGCGGCTTTCTGGATAGTTTTGAGCCCTGGCGGTATCCATGGATCGCAGAAGCAAAAGGTTCGCCGACCTGGACCCTGCCACAAATAAATACCAACACCGGATTTCTGACCTTTACGGTTTCACAGCGCCTATACCAACCCGATGGGTCCTTTTTGGGAGTGGCGGCCATCGATATCCTCTTTGTCGAAGCATTGCAAAAATCAGCGCTGTCCCCGCTATGGGCATCCGATGCCCATTCTTTTATTGTGACAACCACGCTCAACCCAGCGACCCAACAGCCCGAACTGCAAATACTGGCACAAAAAGATTATCAGCACAAATCCGGTTCCTGGGCGCCGGTGGCCGGGAAAAAATGGCTTTCTTCACCAGAGCGTAGCGGATTTGATGTTGTTCTCAAACAACTCGA
Organism: Desulfobacterales bacterium; assembly: GCA_041559695.1. Lineage (GTDB taxonomy): Bacteria > Desulfobacterota > Desulfobacteria > Desulfobacterales > JAHEIW01 > JAHEIW01. Next base: position 5,418 of record JBFFCW010000044.1, on the reverse strand, counting down.
GGTCGGACAGGCCGGATATACGGCGCTGCCCTTTAAAAACGATGAATCCATTTGGGCCTATGCCGGTATTGATGATCTCATCCAGTTTGTGGCAATCGTGCCTAAGTCAATCATCATGGCATTGCCGGATGAAACCCGCAAAACGTTTTTTGCATATTTAAAAGACCAGATCCTTTTTGCCGGCGCGGCCACATTCTTAACGATTGTTTTCTTGGCCGCCGCCGCCCTGATGGGCTCCTATATGATCACACGGTCCCTGTTAAGCATCACCGCAGCCGCCAAGAAACTGTCCAGCGGCGACTTTTCCGTCAAACTGGGTTTGCGTACCGGAGATGAGCGTGATCTGGTGGTCCAGGCCTTCAACGAGATTGGGCCTAAACTCGAGGATCATCTTCGGCTGCACCAATCCATGGATCTGGCGATGAAGGTTCAGCAAAAGCTTTTGCCCGCCAAAAACCCTCAAATTCCGGGATTGGATATTGCCGCAAAAAGTATTTACTGCGATGAAACCGGGGGCGACTACTATGATTTCCTGGAGTTCGACAGGAAAAATGACAAAAAAATCAGCGTCGTCGTCGGTGATGTATCCGGGCATGGAATTTCCTCGGCCCTGTTAATGGCGTCTGCGCGTGCATTTCTGCGCCAGCGGGTCTCACTGCCCGGAACGCTCGCGCAGATCATTTCAGATGTGAACGGTCAACTTGCCAAAGATGTCGCTGAATCTCATAATTTCATGACCCTGTTTTATCTGAGAATTGGTCACCAGCCTAAAACACTTGAGTGGGTGCGTGCCGGTCATGACCCGGCTATTTTCTATGATCCCACGACGAGATCGTTTGAAGCACTTGCAGGAGAGGGTATTCCGCTGGGGGTAGAAGAATCGTGGGTGTATACCCAAAACAAAAAAGGCGATCTGTCAAAAGGCCAGATTATTGTTCTGACAACTGATGGGTTCTGGGAGGCACAAAATGCCGCTGGAGAGATGTTCGGCAAAGATCGAATTTATGATCTTATACGGGCCAATTCCGCCTTGAGTGCCAAGGGCATTTTAAATATTTTAATGGATATGCTGCACCGATTTACCCGGGGGAAAAATTTTGAAGATGATGTAACGCTGATGGTAATCAAAATACGATAGGGAAAAAACGGTAGCCACAGCGTTTTGCTGCTCAGCGGTTGAATCGGGATTGCCGGCTGTTACGCTCAACGTTTGACCGACCCCAAGATGACCAATTCGGAAAAATAGGCTACAAGCCGCTATCAATTGGAAGCCGGCTTATTGTATCTGTTCTTCATCTTCTGGCTCGTTTTCAATCGCCTGAGTCTCATCCAGAGAAGCTTCCGTTTCCACAACCGCCTTTTCTTCGGCAACCGGCTTATCGGCTGCAGGTTCTGCGACTTTATCTCTTAAACCACGGTTTTCTTTCTGCAATTGCCTTATTTTTTTGCGCTGGGTAAATCGGGCGTTGATACCGACGATCATCCCGATAAATACGCCCACGACAAGGGAACCATATACGACAGCATATACCGGAATTGGAATACTGCTCAATTGAAAATAAAAATGCAATATCATTGTTTCATTGTTTTTTATACCGAACGTAACCAGCACAACGAGTACAATGAGCAACAATAACGCTTTAACATAGCTCCCCATTTTATTCTCCTTTAGCTGTTATCCATTTAAGCCGGTTCACTTCAACATGGATGAAAATAATGTGAACTCGATACCGGGACAAGCAATCATCTTTGTGTCAGTCACAGAGTAAATGCGAAATGCCGTTGTTGTCAAGTTTTTCACGCTTTTCATATCATGTTTGGCGAAAAATCCAAACAAATTTGTTGGCCCCTTTGCGATTGGCGATCGGCCCAAAATAATTGAATTTATTCTTTTTCTGAATCGAGTGCGTCTTCAGTTTCTTTGCCTGATTTTGACGGCTGGATTCCGAGATTTTCAGCCGCTTTAGCGGCTGTTGCTGCTTTGGCTTGCGCTTTGGCAGCACGCCGCTTCGTTTTTTCTGCCTGCTCTTCAGCCGCTGTCAAAGACGCCTGGAGTTCTTCGCGTTTTGACGGATCTATCTTGTTTTTGTCCGTTTCTGAATCCAGTCGAGCCAGTTCTTCTGTTAGACTTGTCACTTTTTCTTTGGCCGCTTCAGCGGCTTTTTGCGTCTGGCGCATCTTTTTTACGGCATCCGCCCGGGCATCGAGAGCCTTGGCCACTTCACCGGCTTTTCCGGTATCGGGTTCTGACTCCAGGACGATATCCTCAGCAGCCAGCACCAGAGCGGTGGTGGGCAGATCAGAAAGAATCTGCTCAATCGGGTTGTCAAATGGATCCAGGGGTTGGTCACCCTTAAGTCGAAATGGCAAAAAGACCAAGGAAGCGTTCTGTGAATACGCGATGATGTTGCTCATATTGGCGTTAAATACCATTTCCGGTTCAGCCTCAATCCGGGCGTCCGCTAACTTGCCTCGAAAAGCGTTCATGGTTTCTTCGGACGGATGGTCGTCACTGGGCGCTAACACCCGAATCCTGGCTGATTGCCACGTCTTGTTGCGGGTTGTCAAATATGCCAGCAACAGCATCAAGTGACTGCTGGCGTCATCCCACCACCACACGTCAATTCGGCGCTCTTCGGCGGAAACCGCCCGCAATCCTTCCCATTCTTCTTCATTTGTTTTCAATACGATAATGTTGCAGCCCAGTCGAAAGGCCGTTTTTATCCGGCGGCCATAAAGGATCTCTCGGATACCGAGATTCTGGGGGCGTTCATGTTCGAACCAATTCAATAAGATCGTGTTTACTTTCAGGGGACCGATCCCGTAAGCCTGCACCAGGGTGTGAATGCCCTGGATCAGACTTGGGGCCACAATGACCAGCGGAAACGCCTCGGAAGCATAATTGACGATGTCTTTGCGCAATTCGTTTTCGGCTTCCTCGCGAAGCTTGAGCATCTGCGGGCCCTCTCCCTCGAGTATCCGGACCACCGTGGCAAACCCGGTATCCCCTTCGAGCCACTCTGCAAAATGTAACAGCCGTTCGCGCCGATGGGCATCGTGTGAAAACACCAGCAGCTGGGGGCGCCAATCCCGCGGGTGTTCGGGTTCTTCTGCGGCTGCCAAAAGATTTGCCCGGATGCGCTGAAGATAAAAGGAGCGCCGGCTGTCCGCCCAGCGTGCCGGCCTACTGGTGCGCTTTAAATATTGATATAAGCCGAATAAAATTGCCATCGCCATCAAGCCGGCACTTATATTAATCGCCAGCATCACCCCCAGGCATGCCAATGCCCCTGCCAGGCTGAGTCGCTGATCAAACCAGCGGAACCGTGGCCGAAACGATGGGCTGCCGGCACGGGCTTCAAAATAGGTGGCATAATTCAACAGGCCGTAGGAAATTAAAAAGAACATGGAAACCACCGGTGCGATAACATTCAACTTTCCCAGTCCGATGGTGGCGAAAGCAATTGCGGCCGAAAGCAAGACCCCTCGCCGGGGGTTGCCGGCCGCCCCATGCCCTTTGGCAAAAGGCAGCAGGAAGGGGAAAATTCGATCGTTTGAGAGGGATTGCAAAATCCGGGGGGCCCCCAGAAAAGACGCCATGGCCGAAGACAGGGTGGCGGCAATGACCCCGGCTCTGATGAGAAATTCCACAACGGCCACCCTTTTCATGGCGGCATATTCAGCCATTAATGTCTCGGACGGCAGCGTGGCGGCGAAAACAATCGTCGCCATAAAATAAACCACGATTGATACGCCCACGGCACTGAAGGTGCCGCGCGGTAAGCTCCTGCCGGCATCTTTGAGGTCGCCGGACATGCTGACCCCCTGGGTAAAGCCGGTCACCGCCGGAAAAAAAATGGCAAAAATAACCCAAAAACCCAATCCGCCTTCAGGTGCGGCCCAGTTCCGGGCCAGCAACGTACTGTCCCATTTGGTGATGCCGCCGATAAAAAAAGACAAAAGCGCAGCCGCCAGGATGGCCATCACCAGATATTGAAACCGGGTTGCCCAGTCCGCGCCCATCCACGCAAATATAAACAAGAAGGCCACTGCAGCGGCGGCAATGATCTGGGCATGATAGCCGTGCGGCAAAGCCAGTGCTCGGGCAAGCACCTCGCCAAATCCGATACAATAAAAGGCGATGGAAACCGACTGAGCCAGAAACAAAACGATGCCGATGGCGCCGCCGAATTCCGGCCCCAGCGTGCGGGAGATCAAATAGTAATCCCCGCCGCCTTTGACTTTGAGATTGGTTGCAATCGCAGCTAAAGAAAAGGTGGTCAGCAAGGAGATGCCGTTGCCCAGCGCCAGTATCATCAGGGTCCGTGCCAATCCCGCATTGCCGACGACATACCCCAGCCGCAGAAAAAGGATGATGCCCAGGATCGTCAGGATACTGGGGGTAAAAACCCCGGCAAAGGTTCCCAGATTTCCACCCGTTGCTTCCGATTCAGCTGTTCTGGCATTATTGGTTTGCATTTTTTTAGTTATATTTCATATGCGTTATAAGCTCATACTTTGCGTGATGCCGTCTATACCGTCAGCCCCAAAAGGATTTCACCGCAGAGACGCAAAGGCCGCAAAGTAATTGTTTTTTCGTTTGCCGCCCGGCGTTTCAGCGAAATGCAAAAAAATAATAATCTCAGCGTGCTCTGCGTCTCTGCGGTGAGTTAAATCATATCGAGCATCTGATCTAAGGTTAAAGTTCCTCCGGTGTAAAGGCCACAACGTCATCAATCTGCTTTGAATCGCTGAAAAGCATTACCAATCGGTCAATTCCCAGCGCATTGCCGGCGGCTGCAGGCATGCCGCCAAGGGCCGCGAGAAATTTTTCCGGCATCGGATAAACCGGCTTGCCGGACTTGCGGCGATGTTCCGCTTCGCATTCAAAGCGTTTTCGTTGCTCGACCGGGTCGGTCAGCTCACTGAAGGCGTTACATATTTCAAGTCCGCCGATGTATAATTCAAAGCGTTCCGCATACCGCAAATCCTGCGGCTTCAATCTGGCCAAGGCCGCCCGGGAAGCCGGGTAATCATACAGAAAAACCGGCCGGGTTAGTGCCAGGTTGGGTTCAATTTTTTCAACCATAATTTCGTCAAATTGACCGCGTGCCAGAGCAACATCAAGCGGAATTGAACCCCATTTTTCGAATGCCTCGTTGACCGGTATTCGCAGCCAGGGCGGGGTGAGTTTGATTTCTTTTCCCTGATAGATCAGGATCTCTTCTTTTGAGCCGTTCCTGCGGGCGACCGTATTGATCAGGGCCTCACATTCACCCATCATATCTAAATAATCGCTGTCAGCCCGGTACCATTCCAGCAGGGTCATTTCCGGCAGATGCAGGCGGCCTCTTTCTGCCTGCCGGAAGCATTTGCAAATCTGAAATATTCGGTGGATTCCCGCCGCCAACAGACGTT
>JBFFCW010000043.1:0-15303 GCA_041559695.1 Desulfobacterales bacterium | reverse complement strand
GGATGACCACAAGAGATGGATGTCCGTCATCGAATGGCGGCGTAATATCGAATTTGATGTTGTGTGTGTATTCCCTTTTGGTTCTGGGTTCAATTTCTCCCGGTTTCCAGTAGGCATACCTGAGCCATAGCTTCCCGTCTTTGTAAATTTTGGTATCCGAGTTTTCCATTTCTTTCACCCAGGCATCCAGGGGCTTGAACCCGCCGGCCCTTTCGGCCGCAGCCATGGCATTGTGCATGCCGTAGTAGGCATTAAACCCATTAAAATGCGGAAAGACAGGACGGCTTTTATACTTTGCTTTGTACTTGTCGACAAATTTCTGACTGCGGTCGTCCAGGTTCAGTCCCAGGCAGGGTGCTGGTATCAAGGTGGATGTACCACCTCCCATTCCGCCGGTGTCTTTCCAAAACTCCATTCCAAACGCAGAAACGTTGACACCGGTCATGGGGACCGGAACCTGCAGCTTCACATATTGGGAAGAAGGGACCTGGCTTTTAACCGAGGAGATAAGATAAATAAAGTCAGGGTTTGCCTTTGCAGCCTTGGTATAGATAGGGCTGAAATCCACCGTATTGACGTCATAGACAATATGATCCAAAATTTTGATTCCGGCTTCCGGTGCCAGCAGCTGATCAACCAGCTCGAAGACGCCCCCTGCATAAGCCGTATCTTCCTGCATAACCACAGTTGTTTTCCACTTCATGTCATTTGCCAGAACATCCTTTCCAAAATCGACATACAAGGTAGCGAGCGCATAGTCACAAGCGATGTTCATGAAATACATCTTGTATTTTTCATAGTCTTTCACGACCATATCGATAATCCCGATGAAAGAGGTCCAGGTGTCTAACGTCGGGGTTTTGTATTCGGCCATGCGCGGAAACCAGCCTAACGAGACATCGTCGATGCTTCCGGATATAATAAAGTCCACCTTTTCCTTTTCATTGAGGTACTCATAGGCCTTGATGCCTTCTGTTACGTCTTCTCCTGTATCCGCTTTCACAAGTTTGATCATGCGGCCACCCAGGATACCCCCTGCGGCATTTATTTCTTCAATGGCAATTTCGGCTCCTCTCAAGGTGCTCTTGCCGGTATCGCTGTCAAAAGACCCGATAAATCCGACAACTACGGGCGGCTTGGATGCTGAGAAAGCAGGATTGATAAAAGCAGCCAGTAAAAAAACAGAGGCTGTAATTAATATACCAATACGTAATGACTTTTTCATTTTCACCCTCCTTGTTTAGAAGTTAACGGCTGACATTCAAAATAAGGCGATTTGTGTTTCGAGTGCGATATGGTAGATTTTAGGCAATGGTAAATTTTGCAAGGATAGCTGTGTAATGATTCTTTCAACATACACAGATGTTCTTCGTAATTTATTCATTGCTGAATGTCAACAAAATAATAATTGGAATTCAATAAAATATTTTTATCCAATAGATACGAAATTTTAACAATATTTTAACAGGTTATAGAATTAATAAAATAAAAATTTAATTTCAACCCGATTAAATTACAGAATCTTTCTATTCAGAAAAGAAGATCACCTTGAGACGATGCGTCAATAATCGCTGCCACAGGGTGGGATGGCATCAGCCGGCAATAATAAATTTATTGACCCATGTTCGAGGCTATAATTATATAGGGGGTCTCATCCGGACAAACGGATAAATCGTAAGGCCAATAGCATAAATGGCAATTGGGCTAAAATAAATATTTGTCTAATTTGGATTTTATCTGATGAAAGCACACAAAACGGCACTTATCGGGGCAGGGGCCACAGGCTCGGTTCTGGCTGCAGCGCTCCTCAGCAAGTATCCGGACACCATTATTGTCGGCCGCAATCCCGGCTGGGTCGATGATATGGGTGATAACGGCATTACGATTTCAGGAGCGATCTCCTACAGGGTTCCGGTAAAGAATTATTTGTCTCGAATTGGAGAGCTGCGAGACACGCGGCCGGGTCTTATTTTTCTTTCCACCAAAACTTTTCACCTTGCTGACATACTGCAAGAACTGGAGCAGGTCTTTATTCCTGGAACAAAGATAATTGCCACACAAAACGGTCTGGGAGTAGAAGATTTGATTGCCGATAAATTCGGTCTGGATGCCGTATTTCGTATGTCGCTGAATTTTGGTGTTGCATTGAAAGGTCCCGGGGTGGTGAACGCCGCATTTTTTAATCCCCCGAATCATCTGGGTGGATTCACGCAAGAAAATCGAGAGCTTGGTCTACAGATCGCAAAAATACTCAGCGGATGTGGTTTGGACACCGAATATGTTGAGGACATTCGATTGTCTGTCTGGAAAAAAATGATCATGAAATGTACCATGGCGTCGATATGTGCGGTGACAGATAAGACCATCAAGGAAGCTCTGGAATATCCGCCCACACGGCAAATCGCAGACGCCTGCTTTAGGGAAGCCCTAACGGTTGCCAGGGCAATGGGCTATGACCTGGGGCAAGATTACCTCTCACACGCACTCGGCTATCTGCAAAAGGTCGGCATACATAAGGATTCGATGTGCAATGATATCTTAAACCGCACCGCTACGGAAATCGATTTTTTAGGCGGCAAAGTCGTCGAGTATGCGCGCCTCAAGGGGATTTCAACCCCATTTTATGTCACCATGACCAACCTGGTTAAGGCGATTGAAAGTAATTATTTGGCGAAGTAAACGTTTCAAACTTTTCGTAGTTTTTCTCACTCTGCAATTTTCCGGAATATGCCAAACCTACCCACGACGCTTTCATTGCGCACTTTGTTTGAGAATTTTTAAAGCTACCCCCTTGGTCTGGTCTTTCGATTGAAAGAAAAACTTGACCCTAAATATGGTATACAGTATACAAAAATCTTCGGGTGATCATAAAAGCCGTTATCCTTTTATTTTTGGCTCAGGCAATAGGCATTGCGATGAATGAAAACTCAATTATAGACCAGCTGGTGTACGATCCTGTCTCCGGCGCTTTGACATACAAAGATGTCAGGTATGTGGTCATTCGCCCCGAGACGATTGTCGGTGTTCAAAAAACCATTGAAAAGCACAGCCGGCAGGGCGCTCAGGATGCCCTGTTTCAAGGCGGTTATCAGGGGGGGTATCTGTCGGCTAAAAAATTCAAAGAAATGCAGAACCTTTCGGACGGTGAGACCATCAAGTTTATGATGACCATGGGGGCTGAAATCGGATGGGGGCATTTCCAACTCATTGATTATGATGTTGAAAGCCGCAAATTGCAAATCAAGGTTGAAAAATCTGCCTTTGCCGAAGCTTATGGTGATGCAACCGAAGGCGTGTGTCATTTAATCAACGGCGTGCTCAGCGGACTTGCCACGGTTCTTTTTGCGCGGAATTGTACGGGTTTCGAAAGCAAGTGTTTGGCCAAGGGTGATCGCCATTGTGTTTTTCACATTTCAGAAAAATGAGATCGATAAGATTTACAGATAACAGGGATTTCGAATGATTCGGTCCATGAATATTGCCTGGTGGGTGCAACGCTGGAGTGATTTGCATCCGGACAAACCGGCTGTTATTTTTGAAGAAGAACAAATTACCTATGCCGAGCTGAACCAACGGGCCAATCGGGCCAGTTGCTGGCTGCAGTCGCTGGGAATCGAAAAGGGCGACCGCGTGACGGTTATGCTGAACAACTGCCCTGAGTTTCTTGAGCTTTTCCTGACCTGCGCCCGGCTGGGCGCCATTTTTGTGCCGCTTAATTTTCGGTCGGCCCCACCGGAACTGGATTATTTTCTTAAAAACTGTCGACCCCGGCTGTTTGTATTCGGCCGTGAATTTACAGATAACGCAAAAAAGCTCGATTTTGAAAATACCCGACCACAGGCGTTGTTATCATCGGTCGGCAAAGCGCCGGCCGATCCAACGGTCTTAGATTATATCGGCGAATCGGCGGCCTTTGACGGCCGCAAACCTTTTCTCACGCGATCTTTGGGCCCGGCCGATCCGGAAGAGCCCCAGGTCATCATGTATACCTCCGGCACTACCGGTCGGCCGAAAGGTGCCGTGCTCAGTCACCGCAAGACGTTTTTCAACTGCCTGAATGCCGACATTTTTTTTAAAATGCACTTTGATGACACCATGCTCGTCATATTGCCCCTGTTTCATTCCGGCGGTCTTTTTATCCAGGCATCGCCAGTCATCTACAAAGGCGCCACCATGGTTATGCACCCAAAATTTGACCCGGTAAAAGTGTATCAGGATATTGAGCGGTATAAAGTTACCAAATTTTTGGGTGTTCCGACTGTTTACCGGGCGCTTGTCGAGGTTGACCCGCAGGAGAGGGGCGATATTTCATCCCTCAAAGTATGCGCCGGAGGAGGGGAAAAGACCACTCCCGAGCTGTTTGAACGCTGCAGGGAAGCCGGACTGGCGTTTCGCCAGGTCATGGGTCAAACGGAAACCTCGATACTGCTGTGGGCTTCGGAGGAAGATTCTTTTCGTAAACCGGGCACGGTGGGTCGCCCGGTATTTCATGCCGAAGTCAATATCGTGGATCAAAACGGCCGACCGGTGAAAACCGGAGACGTCGGTGAGATCGTTGTGCGCGGCTCCATTATGATGAAGGAATACTGGCAGGATCCGGTCAGAACCGAAGAAACCATTCGCAACGGGATGCTGTACACCGGTGATCTTGCCCGTACGGATGAGGAAGGTTATTATTTTTTGATAGATCGCGCAAGGGATATGTACATTACCGGCGGAGAAAACGTCTATCCGGCTGAGGTGGAACGTGTCTTAAGAGAACACCCTGATATTGAAGATATTGCCGTGGTCGGCGTGCCGGACGAAAGATGGGGGGAAGTCGGTCAGGCCTTTGTTATTCCCAAAAGGGATTCGAATTTCAGTGCTGAAAGCATCATCGGGTATTGCAAAGAGCGAATGGCAAAATTTAAATGCCCCAAACAGGTTGTATTCTGCGAAGATTTTCCACGGACTTCCCTTGGAAAGGTCCGTAAGCAGGAACTGATTAAAAATACAAACAGTTAAACGTTTAGGAGTGGTTTCAAAGCCTCAGATCAGGTTCAAGGGTCCGGCTGAGGCGTGCTGCACATATGTGATTCCCGCGCAGGCGGGAATCCAGGCGTCCTTGAACTGGACTCCCGCCTGCGCGGGAGTGACAATCATTTTGAAACTTATTTGTAGGACACAACACTATTAATTTTTTTCAAAATAGGTAGCAACGACTTAAGCGAACCGGTCGCAGTCTAATATGAAAGGAATTTTATTCTTTTTATTTGGCTTTGCCCAGTAGATTATTGGAAATGATTACCTTTTCTACCTCTTTTGTTCCTTCGTAAATTTCGAGAACTTTACAATCCCGGTAAAACCGGGCAATATCATACTCGTTAAAAAAACCGTACCCGCCGTGCATTTGTAACGCCTCCTGGGCCACTGTGACGGCATTCTGGGCACAATACCATTTCGCCATCGCAATCAGGCCGTGGTCTTCCTGACCGCTGTCGATGGTCCAGGCGGCCCGGTAGTATAACGATCGCCCGGCTTCAATCAGGGTTGCCATTTCAGCAATCTTAAACCGAATGCCTTGAAATGAAGCTATTTTTTTGCCAAATTGTTCTCTTTGCTTGATATGTTTGACGGCCTGTTCCAAAGCGCCCTGAGCAAGACCGACCGCCTGAGCGCACACGGTAATTCTTTCACGATTAAAAAGCCCCAGAATATGAGCAAAGCCTTCCTGCTCTTTTCCAATTAGATTGGTTGTCGGCACCCGCACATCCTTGAACACGACTTCAGCACAATCGGCTGCCCGGATACCCAGTTTATTTTTTAATTTGTTGGCCTGATATCCTGCTCTGTCGGTTTCAACCATGATGAGACTGTATTGTCTATGACGGGGCGCTTCCGGATGCGTTTTGCAAAACACCATAACATAATCTGCCAGGGTGGCATTGCTGATAAACATTTTACTGCCGTTGATGATATACTCGTTTCCATCTCTAACAGCGGTTGTCTGGGCACGGGTGACATCCGATCCGGCATCCGGCTCGGTGATGGCGGTCCCCATAATCGCCTTAGCTTCAACCAGCGGCGTCAGATATTTTTTCTTTTGCTCCTCGCTGGCATGATCAATGATAATCTCGGCGCCAAAGGTCGTGGAGATGATGGCCTGGGATAGTCCGGGATCAATTCGCCAGAACTCTTCAACAATCAGGGCCTTTTCAAAAAAACCCAGGCCAAAACCGCCATATTCTTCAGGGATATACGATCCCACAAAACCAAGTTCGCGGGCTTTTTCAAGCAGGGCCATATCCAGTTCTTCTTTTAGGTCACATTCCTGGGCTACCGCAGGGAATTCGCCTTCGGCAAATTCCCTGGCCGCAAGTTTGATACCCTGCTGCTCCTTGTTCAATTTAAAATCCATGATTAAACCCCTCCGCAAAAATTTGAATCGATTGAAAAGCGTAATTTGAATTTATATGATATCTGTTTGTGCAAAGCGATGCGTCGGGAACCCGGCGATTGATAAAATCAGGGAATCGTTAATCCGCCGTCAATGATGACATGCTCGCCGACAATATAACCGGCAAGATCTGATGCCAGGAATACAACCAGATTGGCGATCTCTGAGGGATCAGCGAACCGTTTGATGGGGACCCCTTTTAACATCAACTCCCGCGAGCCTTTCTGTATAAATTGATCCACTAATTCCGTATCGACAACCCCCGGGCCCACTGCATTGACATTGATATTATATTTGATCCATTCAATCGCCACTGCCCGGGTAAAATGAATGATGGCAGCCTTGCTCGAATGATAGGACGCATTTTTAGGTCCGGCGATGACGCCTCCCGTAGAGGCCATATTAATGATTTTTCCGTACTTTTGTTCAATCATATAGCGGCCGGCTGCCTGGGTACATAAGAAATAGGCCTTTAAGTTGACAGCCATCACTCGATCCCAGTCATCCTCTGTCTGTTCCATTAATGATGCGGGGGACATGATGGCCGCGTTGTTAACCAGAATATGCAGACAGCCCAGCTGATCGATGGCCGTCGACACCAGTCGATCGACGGCTTCCCTGCGAGTCACATCGGTGGGTACCGGCAGTCCCCGGCATCCTTTTGACCGGATCTCTTCGGCCGTTTTTTCAAGCTGGGCAGCCGTTCTGGCGGCCAAAACGACATCGGCACCGGCTTCAGCCAGCGCAATGGCGATGGCCTTTCCGATACCCCGTCCGGCGCCGGTGACAAGCGCCACTTTGCCTTTCAGGTCGATTTCTATTGCCATGCGTGTTTTCCTCCTGGCGCTGCAGCAGCGAAAATTTCAGCTTGAAGCCGTCTCAACAATAGGATTTTGGTTCAAGATCGCGGCGGGGCCGAGGTTTCCAGCATAGCTGGTTTCCGCATCGATTTTATTATATTTTGGTGCGTCGCAAACCGGAGGCATACGGTTGTATGTCGAGGATTTGAAACGAGGCACCAACAAAGATATGGGGCCAAAAGACATTTTTGAGACGGCTTCTTATATCATGAAGGAGCCCCCATCACAATTTATCGTTTGCCCGGTAATATAAGAGGCTTCATCCGAAGCCAGGAATACCGCCAGGTTGGCCACTTCCTTCGGATCTCCGAATCGGCCGAGGGGAATCCCGGATTTAAGTTTTTCCTGGGCCGCCGGCGGCACTGCTTTCAGCATGTCTGTCCAGATTGTTCCCGGAGAGATGCAGTTGCAGGTCACGTTCTTGCGGCAGAGCTCTTTGGCCGCAGTGCGGGTCATGCCGACCACCCCTCCTTTGGACGCTGCGTAATTCAACTGTCCCGGATTGCCAAATCTCGAAGTTGATGAAACATTAATGATGGTTCCTTTGCCCTGTTGCCGCATATAGATCGCTGCCGCTTGCAGACAATTGAAGCTGCCTTTCAAATTTACGTCAATCACCTGGTCCCACTGTTCTTCGGTCATTTTGTGGAGAATGGCATCCCTTGTGATGGCCGCGTTATTTACCATGATGTCCAGATCGCCCAGGGTTTTTACCGTATCTTCCACCATGGATTCAACAAACGCCTTTTGCGAGATATCGCCGACGGCCAGAAAACATTGCCCGTTCATATCGTTGACCCTGGATTCCACTTTTTTGAGTGCGCTCTCATCCAGGTCGCACAGGGTCACCCTGGCGCCTTCTTCAACAAACCGCAAAATCATGGCTTCCCCGATGCCGCGCGCCGCTCCGGTAACAATTGCCACTTTGTCTTTAAGTCGCATCGTCTTCTCCTTGTTTTATAGAAACTGAACTTTTTGGGTGAGCAGATTCATGCGATCTCCTCTATTTCTTCGACGGCACAATTTGAGATTTTGTGAAAAATTATGATTTATCCACGGGACAGAGGACCTCAAACTGACCGGTCAACTTGATCTCTCCTTTTTGATCTTTGGCCTCGGTATGACATAGAATGCGCAGGTTTTCTCTTTCTGCGATTTTTTCAGCTACACTGGCACTGACGGATATCGTATCGCCCGGAAATGTCATCCCTTTAAAACGCACCTGAAACCGTTTCAAATAGCGTTTCGGCACCCAGCAGCTAATGGCCTGGCCGACAAACCCCATAATCAAAGGCCCCTGAGCAATTACGCCCTTCAGGCCGGCATTTTGAGCGACAGCGTCATCGGTATGCAGGGGATTAAAATCACCGGAGGCCCCTGCATATCGAACCAGCTGGGTTTTCGTCACCGGATCTTTTTCAACGCTGGGGAGCATATCGCCGACTTCCATCTCGCTAAAATTTACATAAGGCGCCATTTTTTTATCCTGTTTCTATTTCTATAATCGCTCTATTATCAAAGATCTGGCCTTTAGCACGGTCTGATCTTTTTGATTTGTAAAAATGGTCTGCAGCGTAATCAGATCCAGGCTGCCGGATTTGGTTTTTTTTTCAACAATCGATTCACAGGTCATCTGGCAGTGCAACACATCACCCGGGAAAATTTCACCGATATATTCATATTCTTCCTCTCCATGCAGAACGCGCTCAAGTGGCACATCGAGCATTTTGAAGATATCCAGATAAGCGCCGGTGAACTCCTGAAAGGCCATGGTAATGTAAGTGGGCGGGCAGGGGGTATCCGGGTAACCTTCAGCTTCCGCCTTAGATTTGTTCAGATAGATCGGGTTGTCATCCCCGATGGCCGCCATCAATTCCCGGCTCTTGACGCGTTCGACTTCCAAGAGATAGGTCGGTAATTTTACACCGATCTTTGATTTATCTGCCATGGCTTCAGTCTTTCATTTGTCTTCATTAAACCTGCAAAATAATGGATTCACCCTGGCCCAATCCACCGCAAATGGCGGCTGCACCGCAGCCGCCCCCCCGGCGCATCAATTCATACATCAATGTCATGGTGATACGCGCTCCGCTGGCCCCAACCGGGTGCCCGACGGCAATGGCGCCGCCGTTGACATTGGTGATTTCCTGAAGGGCGTTGTATTTGTGGGCATCCATCTCGGCTAAAATCTTTAAGGAAACCAGAGTAACAGCAGCAAACGCCTCATTGATTTCGATCAGATCCAGGTCTTCGATACTTTTTTGAGTATTGGAGAGCGCCTTACTAATGGACTTGGCGGGCAGGGTAGCCATATATTTGGGTTCTGCCGCATCCCATGCCATGGTTTCGATGGTGGCCAGGGGTTGAAGACCTAATTTGTCGGCTTTTTTGCGGCTCATGATCACAATCGCCGAACCTCCGGCGTTCATACCCGGCGCATTTCCGGCGGTTACGGTTGGGCTGCCGTAAATGGTCCTGAGTTTTGCCAGTTTTTCCAAAGAGGTTTTACGCGGTGGTTCGTCTCGGTCAAACAAGATAGGGTCACCCTTACGCTGGGGGATCTCGAGCGCCATGATCTCTTCGCCGACTTTATATTTTCCTGCTTCATGGGCTGCCGCCCAACGCTGCTGGCTTTTCAGGCCCCAACCATCCTGCTCCGCTCTATCGATTTCGAATTCCAGAGCAACTTCACCGGCATCCAGTGCCACCGGATTGAAGCCTTTTTTGCCGTATCCCAGCTCAAACAGGATGTCGACCATTTGGATGTGGCCCAAACGTTGACCCCACCGACCGCTTTTGGCTTCCACCAGGTGGCAGACGTTGCCCATATTTTCCGCCCCGCAGGCAATCGCTACATCTGCTTCCCCGGAACGGATGGCCCGAAACCCTAATCGGAGAGCCGTCATGGACGAACAGCACGCTCGATCGAGGGTCAGGGAGATGCTGTCAGCCGGAAATCCCGCCAGCAGGGTGATTTGCCTGGCCGGGACATTCAAATAGGGGGCATATTCGGCGGGAATACAGGTTCCGTAGTAAAGCTCATCGACCTCCGCAGAATCCAGTTGAATCCGATTGAGCGCTTCTTTAACCACCATGACACCCAGATCGATGCTGGGAACATCCCTGAGAACCCCGTCAAAGCGACCAAAAGGGGTTCTGACCGCGCTGACAATGACTGCATCGTTATAATCCATAATGTCTTCCTTATTTTAATGCTTTAACCGTTTATAAATGGACCTATTAAATCGCTTCACAAGACCGAGGTCACCGATCAAAAGCGGTGCCCAAATTAAACCGGCATGATGCCATGCTTGCGGGGCGATCGCGGTATACCTTTTTTATCCAGCATCTTAAGGGCCCGGATCGTTTTTATTCGGGTATCCACCGGATCAATGATGTCGTCAATCACCCTTAAACCTGCTGCCAGGTAAGGCGTTGCGTAATTTTTTTCATATTCGGCGATGAATTTTTGCCGGGCAGCTGCAGGATCCGTGGCGCCGGCAATTTCTTTGGCCCAGATGACTTCCGCAGCGCCCTCAGGGCCCATGGATGCGCATTCAGCTGTTGGCCAGGCGTAGACAAGATCGATGCCCAGTTCCTTGGGGCCCATCGCCGACCAACCGCCACCGTATGCTTTGCGCAGGATGATGGTGATCATGGGAACTGTGGCTTCAGAATAGGCATACAGCATTTTTGCGCCGTGGCGGATGATACCCCCGTACTCCTGGTCAATCCCTGGCAGGAAAGCCGTCGTGTCCATTAAGGTGACGATGGGGATATTGAATGCGTCCAGAATATGAATAAATCGGGCGCCCTTATCGGATGCGTTGATATCGATGCTGCCCCCTAAAAATTGGGCCTGATTGGCAATAATACCGATGCTGCGCCCATCCATTCTGGCAAGACCGATCACCAGATTGGGTGCATAATCCGGTTTGATTTCTAAAAATCGTTCATCATCCACAATTTCCCGGATGACCCGACGTACATCATAGCCTTTTTTCTTTTCAGCCGGCACAATTTCCAGCAGATCCGGGCACCGTCTCATCGGGTCATCGGTTGTGGCGATCCTGGGCGGTTTCTCAAAGCAATTGGGTGGAAAATAGGACAGCAGCGCTTTAATCGTTTCCAGGCAATCATCGTCATTTTCGGCTTCCAGATCGGCAACGCCGCTTTTGCGGCAATGAATCTTTGAACCGCCTAGCTCATCGGGGCTGGTTTCCGCTCCGGTGACCGCCTTGATCGCTGCCGGGCCGGTAATGAACATGAAACTGGTCTTTTTGGTCATCAGGATAAAATCCATCAGCGCCGGTGAGTAAACCGAGCCGCCCGCAGAAGGCCCCATAATAGCCGCAATTTGGGGGATGACACCGGAGCACCGCGCGTTCTGGTAAAATAGTCGGGCAAAGGTAATATTTTCAGAGCCTTCCTGAAGCCGTGCGCCGGCCGAATCATAAAGGCCGATCAAGGGGACCTTTTGTTCATAGGCCATGGCAGCCAGGTCCGCCATTTTTTTCTGGTGCACAGGGCCGGCGGAGCCACCCATCACCGTGAAATCCTGGGAATATATAAAAACGGTCTGGCCCTGAATCTCACCGTAGCCGGTGACCACGCCGTCTGCCGGAAGCTTTTTTTTATCCATGCCCAGACGGTTGCAGCGGTGGTAGGCAAAAAGTCCCAGTTCGACGAATGTGTCCGGGTCAAGGAGTTTAAGAATCCGTTCACGGGCCGTCAGCTTTCCTTTTTTATGCTGGACTTCAATTTTAGCCGAACCGCCCCCGAGCTCCAACTCGGCGCGTCGCTCTTTCAGTTCTTGAATTTTGTCCTTCATCAAGCTCATGGCGCTACCTTTCGAATTGAGGCCTGAAACTAGCCCGTTTGACTCAGATCACCCCTTCTTCTTTCAAGCGCTGAATATCTTCATCGCCATAGGCCAGCAAATTCCGAAGGACTTCCTCAGTATGCTCGCCCAGCATTGGTGCGGCTTTGCTGATATTCCCGGGCGTTTGGGACATTTTTACCGGCGGACCCGCGATCCGATGCATACCCGCAATGGGATGATGGACATCGACCAGCATTTCTCTGGCCTTAACCTGAGGGCATTTGAAGATGTCATCCACCGTTTGCACCGGGGCAACCGGTACATCACGTTCGATCAGCAATTCAACCAGCGCATCGCGATCGTTGGATTTAACCCAGGTTTCAATGATGGGCCTGAGATAATCGTAATTTTCAGCGCGTCCCGACATGGATTTGAGTTCGGGTTTTTCGAGCAGATGATCCTGTTTTATGGCGTGGCACAAGTTTTCCCAATGTTTTTCCCAGTGGCCGGCAATAACGATATATTTTCCATCCTTTGTTTCAAAGCAGTCATAAGGCGCATAGAGGGGATGTGCATTTCCTTCCCGGCCTGAAATGATACCGGATATGGAGTACATCATGATCGCGCGTTCGATCATATAAAGCATGGTATCATACATGGCACAATCCACATGCTGCCCCTTACCGGTTTTGCCGACATCGTGTAAAGCCACCATTGTCGCGAATGCGGCAATGGTAGCTGCCCAGATATCGCCAATCCCCGGGCCGACCTTATAGGGCGTCCCGCCTTTGGGCCCGGTCATGGCCATTACCCCGCCCATGGCCTGGGCGATCAGATCAAAGGCGGGTCGTTCTCGATAGGGGCCGGTATGGCCAAATCCCGAAATGCTCGTATAGACAATTCCGGGGTTGATGGCGCTAAGTGTTTCGTAGTCCAATCCCAGACGATCCATCACACCGGGTCTGAAATTTTCTATGACCACGTGAGCGTTTTTAACGAGTTCCTTAACGATGGCCACACCTTTTGGATGTTTGAGGTTGAGCGTTACGCTTTTTTTGTTGCGGCTGATGGATAGAAAGAATCCTCCCGCGCGGCGTTCGCTGTCTTGCTGTGAAAAAGGTCCGATGCTTCGCGTATTATCTCCGGTACCCGGTTGTTCGATTTTGATAACTTCGGCGCCATAATCACCCAGCATCATGGTGGCATATGGGCCGGCCAGCATCAGTGTGAAATCAAGCACCCGGATATCTTTGAGCGCCTGCTGAGAAGATGGATTCATTTTAGATCATCATTTTTGATGGTATTGCCAGTCTGAGATAGGCTTCAGGTTAAAAAAAAAGCGTAATTTTATTGTTTCAAAAATTTAATTAAATTTTGAATTATTTTTGGATTATATTAGGCGGTCTGAGGATGTCAAGAAAAATTTGTTCTTAGGCGCAGGGCGACCGACTTTTATAGAGAAATCATCATTTATAGTGTAAACAGGCAATGTTATAAATGAAATACCTTCTAAGTTGGATTGAACTTTTGCTTGACAGGAATTAATTATTGAATTAAAGAAAAAATTAAATTTAATTCATTTTTTGAAGTTCAGGCATTTAGGGATACAACTTGAGGTAATCGAATTAAATTTAACGGCTACAAATCAAACAGCACCGCTTTACAAAAGAGACAGAGTAAGATAATAAACGCATTTGATTGTATTCCCGAAATTTCTAGAACTAATATTTCGCTAAGTAATTGATAAAATTTATAATTAATTTTTAAGCGGATAGACCTCTTGCGCTTTCGCCGGGTCGGACAGCCATCAAATCTAAGTGCCTAACAGGCTTTGCCGGTTTTATAAATTATTAATTTGGGAAAAATCCATGAAAGGAGGTCTGAGAATCTAAAAGGATTTATTTTCAGTCATTTTGCAAAAACGAAGGGCATGGGTTGTTGATGTCTAAATGTGCCTAAAATAAATTTAAGGAGGGTTCTTATGAAAACTAAAAAGATTTTTTTGCCTGAGTCTGAGATGCCGCGGTACTGGTATAATATTCAACCGGACATGCCGACACCAATGGAGCCACCGCTTCATCCGGGGACCGGCGAGCCTGTTGGGCCAGATGATTTTGCACCACTTCTCCCGATGGCATTAATCGAACAAGAAGTGAGCCAGCAAAGCGAGATTCCGATTCCGGAAGAGGTTCTTGAAAAATATGCCATCTGGCGGCCCTCGCCCCTTTACCGCGCCTTTGCCCTTGAGGAAGCGCTCGGAACGCCGGCCAAGATCTATTTCAAGAATGAGGGGGTCAGCCCTGCCGGAAGCCATAAACCCAACACAGCCGTTGCCCAGGCGTATTACAATAAAGAGGCCGGTACCAAGCAAATATATACGGAAACCGGTGCCGGCCAATGGGGAAGTGCGCTTTCTTTTGCCTGCGCCCTCTTTGAATTGCCTGTTCAAGTATTTATGGTCAAAGTCAGCTTTTATCAGAAACCCATGCGGCGGGTGATGATGGAGACCTGGGGGGGCAGATGTATACCCAGCCCCTCTACCGAAACCGCGGTGGGAAGGGGCATCCTGGAGAAGGACCCGGATAACCTGGGCAGTCTGGGTATTGCCATCAGTGAAGGCGTGGAAAAGACCGTGCAAGACCCGGACGCCAAATATTGCCTGGGAAGCGCGTTGAACCATGTTCTTCTGCATCAGACTGTAAATGGCCTTGAATGCAAAAAACAGATGGAAATTGCCGGAGACTATCCGGATGTGGTGATCGGTTGCTCAGGCGGCGGCAGCAATTTTGGCGGCATCATGCTTCCGTTTGCCAGAGATAAGATCAACGGCAAAGATATTGATATCATCGGCGTCGAACCCACCTCCTGTCCGACCATGACGCGGGGGCCGTTTGCCTATGACTTTGCCGACACCGGTGAAATGACGCCGCTAATGCCCATGCACACCGTCGGCCACGATTTCATGCCGCCGGCCATCCATGCCGGGGGCTTGCGATATCATGGCAATGCACCGATTAACAGCCAACTGCTCTTGGACGGCATCATCAGGGCCGAGGCCATCTCCCAGCTCGAAACCTTTGAGGCGGGTGTTATGTTTGCCAGGTGTGAAGGGTTCATCACAGCCCCGGAGACCAACCATGCCTTAGCCCAGGCCATCCGCGAAGCCAAAAAGGCCAAGGAAGAGG
>JBFFCW010000042.1:0-15307 GCA_041559695.1 Desulfobacterales bacterium | reverse complement strand
GCTCACCTGTTGACCCTGTTCTCATTTATCGGACTTTTTATCGTGACCTCAATCGTCTTCCTTTTGATTTATGGGTCATATTTGCTGCCCAGCGGCCCGGTTCATGGCCCCTGGTCACAACTAAACCCGATAAAATGGCTGGCCAATATCAGCGGAATTGCGCTGATTGTGGGAACGATTCTGCTGATCAAGAGCCGCGCCGCCAAAAAAGATCAGAAATCGGACTACTGGGATTGGTACCTGGTTTATCTTGCCTTCGGGTTGGGGGTGACCGGCATGGGGACCGAACTGGCACGGCTGGCGGGCTGGGCCTTTATTTCCTTTGCGGTATACTATATTCACCTGATGCTGGTTTTTTGCCTGATTGCCTATCTGCCGTTTTCAAAGATGGCCCATTTTGTCTACCGTACACTGGCGATGGCCTACAACGAATACGCAGGAAGAAACTTCTAAACAGATACGTGTATAATGATTAACAGGGGACTGCAGCAATGCGTCCCCTTTTTTATGGTTTCAGGTGTCAGCTTTGAAAAGACAGGAATGATGACTGAGTGCTGAGTGCTGAGGTATATCAAAATAGAAAACGGCGAAAATGGTCGTGCCGGCTCATGACGGAAAACGACAACTCATGGTCCCAGGCGGACGATTCATGACGGAAACCGACACCTCATGTTGAAATGGTCAGCCGCCAAGCAGGCTTTTTTGCTCAGTCCCCAGTCCTTATTTTTCCTGACACCTGAACACTGACTCCTGAAACCCCAATCCAAAGAAAAAAGGGAGCGCGCCTTGCGGCGGCTCCCTTTTAGTTTCTGCGCTTCTTTTAGATGATCAAATCAATCTCCGGTAGCAGCTCCGTGCAGCTTGATCTCAACTTTGTCAGTCAGGCCTTCGTAGTATCCGCGCAGAATTTCAACGACTTCGTCACGCCCAAAGTGATCCGGCAACGCTTCGCCTTCTGAAAGCATTTTGCGCAGCATGGTACCGCTGAGCAGCACGCGATCCTCTTTCTCGTGCGGGCAGGTTCGCAGGGAAGCCATGCCGTCGCATTTGTAACAGTAAAAGGTCCAGTCGATTTTCAGCGGCGCGCACAGCAGCGCTTTGCCTTCTTCTTCCGGGCATGGGATTTTATCAAAGATGGTCTGGGCTTCGAACATTCCGTAAAAATCACCCACGCCGGCATGGTCGCGGCCGATGATCATGCGGGAACAGCCGTAGTTTTGTCGGAAAGTGGCATGCAGCAGGCCTTCGCGGGGCCCGGCGTAGCGCATGTCGAGCGGATATCCGCCCTGCACGACCTTGTCTTGAACAAAATAATTTTTAACCAGTGAATCAATGCATTTGACGCGAACTTCAGCCGGGATATCACCCGGTTTCAAATTGCCGACCAGGGAATGAATATACACCCCGTCGCAAACTTCAACGGCAATCTTGCAAAGGTATTCATGTGAACGATGCATGGGATTTCTGAGCTGCAGTGCGGCCACCTCACTCCAGCCGCGGTCTTCAAATATTTTGCGGGATTCCTCCGGTCGCATGTAAACCCCGGCATACTTGGTGGGATACTCGCCTTCGCTGAGCACCTTGACCGGTCCGGCCAGGCTGATCTCTTTTTGTTCCATGACCATCTGAACGCCCGGATGGTCGTCTTTGGCGATTTTCCAGAACTCCTCAGCCGTGGCGGTGCCTTCACCCATGTAGACTTTTTCGCATTCAAACTTTTTGTCGGCTTCGGTCATTTCAAATTTTTCGGCGACCGTCATGGTGGCCATGACCTCATTGGCTTCCGGATCATAAAGTGCAATTTCCTCACCTTCTTTGATGCCTTCCGCATCCTCTTTTGAAGCGGATAAGGTCACGGGAATGGGCCAGAAGGTACCATCGGCCATCAGAAAGTTTTCACAAACACCTTTCCAATCCGCCCGGCTCATAAAGCCGGTCAACGGGCTAAAGCCGCCGATACCCATCATGATCAGATCGCCCTTTTCACGCGGGGAGACCGGAATCTTTTTAAGGCCTTCGGCCTTTTTCTTTTCAGCTTCCAGCTCGGCGCCTTCAAGCAGGCAGCAGGTCAGTCCTTTTCCGCCATGAGGTGGAATTAAATTAGCCATTTGTTTACCTCTCCTTTCAATCTGATTTTCTATTTTTAAGTCGCCTAAAACGACTAGAAGTGGCTTCAAAGCCCCATCTAATGTCCGATAGCGTCATTGTCCCGCAAATTGAAATACTCACGTACTTCCGTGTACGCTCCGTTTTCAATTCGCGCAACGCCTTGCTCTCGAACATGATCTGAGGTTTTGAAACCACTTCTCACATCTTCTATATAAAAGGGTATTGATTAGTAAGGATAACTGCTTTTGTCAAGCGGAATTGCGTTCCTGAAGCAAAGATTTATCGATAAATTTGGCCGGCGGTGTTTTGGGTGTTAAGAAAGGCGCTTTTGACAAATTTTTGCTTGATTTGAGTACCGCTTCCGGGTAAATGACAACGGTAATTTCGCGCAAATTTGAATTTCTGGCCTTTGAGGAATTGGAGTTTTAATTATGTCAGATATCAAGATGTCAGATGAACGGCGGATGCAAAAGCGGTTTAAAGCCGCAGAAGGTGCATTTGCGGCTCTGGTTGATCAAGAAAGCCGGCTGGGCCAGATAAAGGATATCAGTCCACATGGCCTTTCGTTTCGTTATATCGACAGCCATGAGAAGCTTGCAAACGCCAGCGAGTTAAAAATCATTCTCGGCAACCGGGGTCTTTATCTGGATAAAGTGCACTTTAAAATAATTTCCGATTTTAAAATACAAAGCGAGTTTAGTTTTAGCAAAGTCCATATGCGCCAAATCGGGCTGAAGTTCGGAGAATTGACAGCGGGACAGCGGGACCGACTGCAGCGATTCATCAAGCATCACACGGTCGGCGAGGCCGAATAGCCCCGCCAAGGTATCCCGGTTTTGAGCTGAAGCCCCCTCAGATGGTATATATCGTCCTCGTTGTTCAGGAAAATATAAAAATCGAAGCGCAGCACAAGAAAGAAAGCCCTGTGATTTCCACCGGGCTTTTTGTGCATCTGACACACTGATTTTTAGAATGTGAATAAAGTGCCAAGTAGCAAAATAATTATCGCCAAAATAACCAGGGCAGCGATGACGATTTTGCGGTTTTTGGTTGGTGACGTTTTTTTCTTATTTTTCTTTGGCGGTAGCTTTTTTTCAGAACCGACAGTCTTTAGCGGTAGCTTCTTTGCAGAGCGAATGGAATTTGATGTTTCATCGGGAGGGGTGCGAAAAAAACTGGCCGGTGGCGGTGTGTCCGGCGCTTTGAGTTTGGGTGGCTGCCGGCTGGCTATCGGCTGCGGCTCGCGGGTTTGATCCTCGAACGGGCCGGCGGCGGCCATTTTTTTTTCCGCTTGCGGGCTTACATCCATGGGCCGATGGTCGGCCTGCGACGGTGGTGAATCCGGGGGAATGGTCAAATAGGCATCGTCGAGTTGCCGGGGCTCAGCTGCAATTTCAGCCCCGCAATGGGGGCAAAAACGAAATTTCAAGGCCTCCACTTCCGGCAGCGGCTTGCTGCATTGGGGGCATTTTAGTTTCATAGCATTTGCGAATTCTGTGTTCGAATTAGGTTAGTTTTAAACCATGCTTTCAGGTGCCATTAGGCGTCGGGTGTCAGGTGTCAGGAAGGAGGAGTGCATGGCTGACACCTGAACAGCGACACCTGGAACCTTTTTTTACTTATCGATACGTATTCAACCCCACAAAGGTGCCGCCGTTTTTTCGACACAGGACGCGCATCAGGGTGGCAAAACGTTCGCCGGTGTTGCCGCGGACACGGGTTTTTGCCATCACCACCGGGAAACCGACGGCATGTATCCGGACGCGCCGGGAACCGTCTTTTGCCCGTTTGTTGATGCGATCTACAATGTCGATGACCGGTTGAATCCGATTCCCGCTGAACTCATCACCAAAAACATACAGGCTTATTTTCTTATCCGTTGCATAAAATGTTCTGATGGCAGCTGTGATGCCCTCAACCGGGCTGCTGTTGCTGAACGCGCGCCAGGAGCTGAGTCTGGAAATAATGGCCCGGCGGCGGGCCGGTGTGTCCGGAATCCACTTGCCCCGGTATTGCGAAAACATATATTCGCCCATATCGTTCATGATCTGAATGCCTTTGACTTTCGGGTATACATCCAGGGTTTCTCTTAATTTTTTCTGCACCAGAGACCAGGCGTTGCGCTGCATGCTGCCCGAGGTATCGATAATAAAGATAATATACTCGCTGTCTACCGGAATGCCGCCGACGGAGCGGTCCATTTTTCGGGGTTGAGTTTTCAGCAGGCGCCGCATTTCCTCGGTTAATTCCTGCATGGCGCGGGCCAGTTTGCCTTCAATTATATTTTGCACCTGGGCAGTGTCTTTTGAGCCCGCAAACTGGCCTTCGATTTTAGACAGGTCTCCCTGCAGCCTTGCCAGCCGCAACTTTTCTTCTGACAGTTGCTCCTTTTTGGCCGTCAGGTCACGATTCAGTATTGCGGTTTCGCCCCGGATTTCCACCAGTTCCTCTTCAAGCCGGATTATTTTGGCCTCCAGATCCACCTTAACTTCTTCAATGATCAACGGTTCGGCGAATTTGGATAACACAAACAACAGAATCACGGCACCGAATCCGCAGCAGATGCAGTCCAGAAACGATAAACTGAATATTTGTATGTCCCGTCGATTCTTTTTCATAATATTATCTTTGTGATCTTACCTGCTTTTAACTAAGATCGTTACTAGCCCTCAGTCTCCGGATCAAGGAGCGCAATCGCTTGAAGAGCGTTTCACTTAAGGAGCGCTGCGCTTAAAGCCATAATGACTGCCAGATTATAGTTCCGAAGGAACGCTCCGCGAGGCTCTGAGAGCCGCTCATAGAAGCCCGCAGGGCTGCTCATATTTTCACGGCCAATCCCCCGAAGGCGCAAAAAAAGAACCGCGGGTGTTTTTTGCAAGGCGCCAGTATGAATCGGCTGCCAGCGGGTCGCCTTCCATGGGGTATAAAATAATATTGACCGGTGCGCGCGGGAGTTTGCCAATGGCCTCTTTGAACAGGCTCAGGCGCTTTTTACCGGACACCCGTTTGCGCCAGGGCTTGCTTGACCCCATGGTCGGCAGGCCGTCCGTCAATAAAAAAATGTTGTCGGGAGCGGGCTTCATGGCACGCATCGCCGTGATTGCATTTAAAAGGCTGGTGCCTTTTTCCGGAACCACGCTGCGGATTTGATCTGCGGCCTGGTTGAGTTGATCCACATTACCGGCATCCAGCCAGGTTCCCTGGGTGTTTTTCAGTAAAGGGGCGGCAGCTTCGTTAAAGGCATATATCTGGAATTGGCTTGTTAGCGGAAGCTGGGAGGTCAACCAGTTAACGGTGGCAACGACCTGCTGCCATTTGGTGGATTTTATTTTTTCCTTAGCGTTGAGATTACGCCGCCGAATGATTCCAACGACCGTCTCAGCAAGCATGCTCGCTGAGGCATCCACCAGGATAAATATGCGCCGGCCGCCCATCTTTAAATCGGTCAAATATTGACGGTCCCCGTGCCCGGGGAATTTTCGCAGCCGGGCGCCCATGTCGTCCTGGGTCTTGGCACCGGCTCTCAGTCGCTTGAGCTTTTCCTCTAAAGATTTCAGATCGGCTTTTAATTTGTTGACATGTGTTTTGGTGGCCAGGGTGTCATCTTGTCTATCGGCCAGCTCCATCTTTTTTTGCTCAAGAATCTCTATGATTCTGCGCGATAGACCTTGTGTCTGCACCAGCGTCGTTTCTGTTTGTTCGATGCTATTGCGGGCCTGGATTAAATCTTTTTTTCCGTCTAAAACTTCATGTTCCATGCGATCCACCTCAGCGCGAAAATCCGAGGTAATCGAGTCGCGCTGGGCTGCACTCTTGGCATTTACCAGCACAAACAAAAGGATGATCGCCCCCAACCCGCAGGTGATAATATCCAGAAAGGATAAGTTGAACACATTGACCGATCTACGTTTCATCAGTTTCGCAATCCAGACACGCAATGAGATTAAGGATCTCGCCCGGTGTTCCCACCCGGACCTTTTGCCCCAGCAATAAATTGGTTTGCCCCTTTACCGGATGTTCATCCACGAAAGTGCCGTAAGTGCTGTGGTCTTTTAGAACAACTTGGTTTCCCTGCAATTGGATAATGCAGTGTTTTCGGGAAACCCCGGCGATCTTCCCCTGAATTTGAATGCCCGCTTCGCCGGCAACCCTTTCCAGACCAATGATTAAGGGCTTTTCCGTTATGGGATGCGCCAGATGGCGATATAGGATGTGGGTGGGTTGTTGTTGCCCCTCGGTGTTTTTTCGGGGTTCTTCATATGATATGGAACCATCATTCGGCAGCGGTCTTGAGGTCAGGAAAGGCGCGCTGCTCCCGGCCTGCTGTTCAAACAGCGGGCCGCTGAATTTCAAGAGCCCCAGCGCGCCGGCACCGGGTTCCAGTTCGATGATGTTGCAATTTTCGATTTCAGCCATCATGTCTTTTAGGCCGGGTAAACGGCCAATCCGATCTGTGAGCATCAAAACCAATCCGGCTCCCGCCTTGCCATAACGGTCATAAAAGCGGCCAACCAGACGACGCATTTCCTCATACACGGGAGCCCCTTTTTTGTAAAAAAGATCGCGTGTCAGCGTCACGTGATATACTTTGGATCCCCCGGTCATTTCAAAATAGACGTCGGAATTCCGGCAGAGCTGTCTCAAAATCCCGGGCAGGCGGTCATATAACTCCTGTTCGGTGGCGGCCTGGTGCAACGGGTCGAAGCGGGTGCTGCGCACAAATTCCTCTGCAATGGCATCCACCCATCTTCGATATAATTTGCTGAGGCCGTTCCCCTCTGCCGATATCGAATCTTTCTGGCTTAATTGTTCCGCCCGTTCAAGGCGGGTAACTTCAAAGCGGTGTAAATGCAAATCCAGGTGCAGCAGCAGCCCCTCTGGCAGCCGCTGCGGAACCGCAGCGACGGCCTGGGGAATGAAACCTGTTACGGGGATACCCAATTCCCGGGTGATTCCTAAAATAAAGCCCAGATGCTCCCGGGTATAAAAACCCGGAACGGCAATAACCATTTCATTTCCGTGATGTTTTACGGTCTGCCAGATGTGAGAAAAATGCGCGAATGCGATTTCAGCGTAATTCTGTGCAAACGGATTGGGTTGTTCTAAGGGCTCAATATTTAATTGGTCCCAGAATTGATTTATAATCTGCCGGGGATACAGATGCGCTTTTCTTTCAGCAGCTACGCCGACGGTTAACCCTTGTTTTTCTGCCAGGGCAAATCCGGGGCTCTCAACGCGGTTACCGTCAATTTTTAACAACCCGGCCGGTTTGCTTGCGGCGACCAGGATGCCGGCATCACTGAGTTCGAGTCCTAATAGGCTCATGTTCGTACTTTCGTTTCCCTAAATTAATATCAGGTGCTCAAGGTTCTAATCTCAACATTCATTAATAATACATTAGGTGTCAGGTGTCAGGATTGATCGGGATGAATCGCAGATATTACTGATGCTGACACCTGAACACTGATTACTTGGTATAAAGATGACTGATCAGATTTTCATCGCAGTAGGTTTCGGCATCCAGCACATAGCGCTCCTGCAGCTGCTGCAATTGATGTAAAAGAAACATCAGCCCGATGCTGATTAACAGTGCAATTAAAGTTGAATTAAATGCGACACCCAGGCTGCGGGTGACGTCAAAGATGTCGCCTTCAATGGCTTTATGCGCCTGGCCCAGCGCATCACCGATCCCGCGAACCGTGCCAATAAATCCGATCGACGGAATGGCCCAGGCAATATAGCGTATCATCGACAATTCGGATTCGAGCCGTTCGGCTTCTGAATCGCAGTAGGCATGGGTGGCGCTGGCAACGTCCTGAATGTTGCGGGTGGTACTGAATCGTTGTAAACCGGCCAGCAACGCCCGGGGCAGCAGTGTCTGGCGTTGTTGCGCCGGCAGCGCTTGAATCTGCCGGGATACATCGCGCGTATCTTCAGGCAGGATGCGGACGCCTTGCGCCAGCGGGATGAGGTCCATTTGTAATAGCGCACGCTGCCGCGAGGTTTTAAAGGCTTTATACCCCATGATGGCAATCGCCCAGAACATCAGAATAAAACAGGCTTCCTGTTCATAGTCTCGGATTAACACAAAAGCCGAGCGTTCCGTTACCTGGGCTTTGTTTTCTGCCAGCTGAATGGCCTGCTGCGCCAAAATGGCGTCCGCCCGGGGCCGAATCATTGCCACATAAATGGCATGTACAATAATCACGATGATAATTAACGAAAACACCTGATAAAGGAACTCAAAAGAAAAGGGAAAACTTTTTTTCATTGGGACCTCTTATCTTCGGCTTTTTAAACAGCAAAATGTACCTGGGTGATTGTAGGGACAAGTGCCTAAAATGTCTAAAATGATCTAAAGTGACTAAAGTTAGAGATATTGTCTTTTTCTATTTGAAAACTAAATGTCGTATGGAAAATCGACTGCCTGCTCCGCCTCAATTTTTTCCGAGGGTTGAAAATCTTTTAACGGCTTTTTTGTGACACCGCTTGATTCTTTCTCTTCATCGGTTTTAGATTCGGGTTCTGTGTTTACCGGCGACGGTGTCTTTTTTTCACTGGTCGCCGTTGGGGTCTCGTTTTGCGCCACGGTTGTCGGATATGGATTCGATGTATCCGCCCGTGTGTCCCATTTTACGACAACCACAAAGCCCAGCAGTGCAACACCGATTATTGCCAGCTTTTTGTATCCTGTAAATGTTTTCACGACCATGATGACGTCTCGGAATTTCAATAAAATATTGAACGCATGCAGCCTTTAACATCACTGGTTTTAGCCCGCCTGCATTGAATACTGGAATAATGGAATCGAGGTTAAAAACGCATAACTTCGGTTTCTGGATGACAGACCCAATATTCCAGTATTCCATCTTTGCAACATTCCAATCGTGAGCCCAGCGAACGAAGCCCGATCTTATTTGGCATAGCGGCAAATCCGAAACCCAAGATCCGGGCGCTTGGCGTCGCTGTAATCGCGATACGCCAGCCGTAATTTGCTCATGCTGGCATATTTCCAGCTGGCGCCTTTAATCACATGATGCTTTCCCTCGGGCGGTCCGGATGGATCGATATCGGCCTTATTGGTATTATAGGTATAAATTGTGTAAAAGTCATGGCACCATTCCGCGACGTTGCCGTCCAGGTCATATAATCCCAGATCATTGGCCTTAAATTTTGCCGCTGGTGCCGCGACCGGGTAGCCATCGGTGTAATTGTCGATATAAGCCGGCAGTATTTTTTGGGCCGACGTATCGGCATAATTTGCGGAAGGCGAAGTCGGCGGAAACTGATTTCCCCAGGGGTATTTGAGGGAGCTTTGATTTTTTGTGAATCGGGCGCAATATTCCCATTCGGCTTCGGTGGGCAATCGATATCCGTTCCCGATGGGCTCAGCAGCCACCAGGCGACCGCCCTTTTTAACATAGGCGGGTGGCAAAGATTCCGTGGCGCTCAGCCAGTTACAGAACAGGGCCGCCTGCTCCCATGTCACCTGAACCACGGGCTGGTCGTCCTGTGACAAACGCTGTCCTTTGAATGCGCCGGAATTGTGGCCGGCTAAAAATTTTTTAAACGCTTTATTGGTTACTTCCTCTTTGCCCATATAAAACGGTCGCTGCAGAATAATTTTTCGAAGTGTTTCGTTGGTGCGGCGGCCCTGTTCCCGGCGCGAAGAGCCCATGGTAAAGGGTCCGGGCCGGACGAGTTTCAGCGCATATCCATTTGGAGCTGTGATGACACCAGCGGGACCGGTGGGCTCAGATTTCAGACGGCTCAGGGTGATTTTGATTTCTTGCGGAAATCCGGGGCGCGGGGTGATGCGGGTTCGATAGGGTTTGTATCCTTTTTTTAAAATTTCCAGCTGGTGACTGACCGCCACCAGCTCCAATTCCCGCGGAACTTTCCCCTGATTTTTTCCGTCCAAAACCAGCTGGGCATCGGCCGGCTCAACCGCGAAGCGAATGACCCCCATTATCGGTTTCAAATCCACAGCCAGTTTTTCCGTTTTTCCGGTAGCCAGCTGAACCCGGCGAGATTCGTTTTCATAACCGGCTTTAGAAATTCGAATTTCATGCTCGGTATTTGCGGATAGCTTGACCTTTAAAGGCGTTTTACCGACAAATTTTTGGTCGATGGTTATGTTCGCGCCGGCAGGCCGGGTATGCAGGGCCAATGTGCCGTCGGCCGCCTGCAGCTGGATGTCTTTTATGGATTGAGGTTGATTGGGTTTTACCGACAGCTGAGTCTGCCAGGTTTTAAATCCCTCGGCACTTATTTGCAGCTGGTGGTTGCCTTCCGGCAATTCAATTTTTAATGGCGTATTGCCGGCCGGTTTACCGCCAACGGTTACAACCGCCCCTTCTGGAATCGAACTGATAAACACATCAGACCAGCCGGGGATAAGGGCAAAATCAAAGGACTGTTTTTCCGGACAGCCCGCGATTTGCACTTCTGTTTTGATATCCTGATAATTGTCCATTTGAATTTCCAAAACTCGCGGGCCGGCTTTTACTTCTAAATTTGAAATGGGTGTGTTGCCGACTTCCAATCCATCAATGATGACCCGGGCGCCGTTGACAAGAGCCATCGGATCACCGGATTGATGCGCCTGTAAAGATATGCGCCCGGGGAGTCTTTCCATTTCAAATCGGACGGCCTGGCTTTTGTCTGCTCCCACCTCAAAGGGCTGTTTCAATGCAAAATAGCACTCTTTCGTGGCATTTAACGTATAGGATCCGGGCCTCAAGAGATACTGCCCGCCAAATCTGGGGGTGATCAGGCTGCCGCTGATGGAAATTTGATCCGGCTGGGGTTCGATCTGGATCATGATTTGCCTGGCGGTAAAGACAAACCAGGCAGCGATAATCAGCATGAGGAAACTGAGGCCAATTGCCAATCCAATGATTCGTCGATATTGGCGAATTGAACCCGCAGCAGACCTTTGCCGCTGGGGCCGAAACGACAGGGGTTTGATTTTTAAGGCCGCATGCGTGCCGGCGGCAGTTGGCGGGGTATCCGTATCGGCTGCTTTTTGCCGGGAGATGACCTGGATGATAAATTCACTGCCTTCGACCTTAAAATTTATTTGGCATGAGCCGATTTTAAGCAGATCTGCATGCATCAGCCAGGCGGAACCTTCCAATTTCCGGTGATTATATTGCACCGCAACATCAGATTGTCCGACTTGCACAAAAGGCCGTTTTTGCGACAAGCCGATATATGCGACTTCCGCTTCGGTTTTGAGATCGCTGATACGGATGTCTGCCGTCGGGCCGGCTCCGATAATAATCGGAAATCGATCCTCAGCCAGGCTGCGTTCACCTTCGGCGTCTCGAATTTTATAGCGAATATTCAAATTTTAACCTCACATCGAATGGTCACGCGCAGTGAGCTTTGCCCCGGTTTGATGATGATTTTTTTGCGGACATCCTGGTAGCCGTCCCGCGTTCCCACAATCGTATAAGTGCCGGGTCGCAGGCTCAGCTCCCGGCTCTCAAAGCGGCCCATTTTCCCGACTTTATAAACGGCGATCTCCGTAAATGTATCGGATTCAATAATTATTCTCACCGGGATTTGAGCAGCGTCAACTATTCGGACAAGCCGCTCGAATCGTTCTTTGAGGCGCGGACCTTTTGGTTCAATTTTCTCAATTTCCCCAATGAGTGCAATGGCGTTATCAAGCTGTCGATCTGATTCCAGTGCTGCCGGCTGTTGCAGAAAAAAATTAATGCGTTTGTCAATTCGGATGTGGCTCTGGGCGCGTTCTTTCCCCCGAGTTGCAAACTGGACAT
Organism: Desulfobacterales bacterium; assembly: GCA_041559695.1. Taxonomy (GTDB): domain Bacteria; phylum Desulfobacterota; class Desulfobacteria; order Desulfobacterales; family JAHEIW01; genus JAHEIW01. The sequence continues at coordinate 3,410 of JBFFCW010000042.1, read as the reverse complement.
CGGCGTCGATTTTAAGAACCTGCAAATAAGCATCTAACGCCTGTTGCCAGTTTTCAGCCTGTTCTGCCGCGGTCGCTTTTTGGCGATAGGATTCAATTCGGGCCAGGCGAATAGATTGATCCACCTGGGCCAATGCGTCCTTAACTTCCCGGGACTGCGGCCTGAAAGATTTCGCTTTCAACAGTTTTGCCCGGGCAAGCTGATAGTCATTCTGATGAAGTGCTGTGAGTCCCTCAGACATGAGCAGTTGAAATTCTGCATCACGGATCTGGTCTTTAACCCGGGCTAAAGCCTGCCGGGCCTCCTTTGATTCGGGATCCAGACGCAGGGCCTCCTGATAATCGGCATGCGCAAAAGCGATTTTACCCGCTTTTTCATGATGGCTTCCCGATTCCAATAGTTGCCGGACGTCATCTGATTTTTGGGCGCGTTGCAAACTGTGCCGGGCAAGCTGGTTCTCCGGATCAATCATTAAGGCAGTGGAGAATTTTTTCTGGGACAGCTCACCGTTTCCCTCATCCAGTGCTATCTGACCCTCATCCAACAGTCGCTTTAGGACCGGCTCCATCTGGTCGACCAAGGATTGAGCGCTGGCGGCAGCGGCCGTATATTTTGTGGCCGCTGCGGTATAATCGCCTTCAAGAAAAAGTCGATCCGCTTCTTTCGCAAGTTGGATCATTTCAGCATATCCTTGATTTCCCCATTGCGAAACCCCTTTTGCATCCAATTCCTTAATGAGACCCATATAGTCGGCCAGTTTATTCTCCGCTTCCTTTTTTTCTGCGGCCATTTTGGCCGGATCCGGCACGGTTTCGGGTAAAACCTCAGGTGCCTCCATAATCTTTTCTGTTTCGGGTTGATGCTCTTTTCTAATTGATGTTTCCGCCCGTCCCTGTTGCGGAGGTTTGCCAGGTAAATATTGCCACAGCCATAATCCGCCGGCCACCAGTGCGACAAACGCAATAATAAGGGTTACACCTTTGATCAGGTTGCTGCGTTCGGTTAAAGGCATCCCCTTGCCGGGTGCCGTTGGTGTTACCCTTACCGGGGTAATAATTTTCGGGCGGACCAGGGCCGAAATTGGCTCAACACGGCCAGGCTCCGACTTATCCGCAAACCGGCGATGGTCGATACGACTGCGGAATATGCGTTCAAATTGGTTTTCGATTGCTGCCATGCTGGCCGGGCGATCAGCGGGTGTCTTCGCCAGCATGCTTTCAATCAGATCTTCCATGGGGTCGGGGATGGGGGCATCGATGGCCAGCTGCTTTAACCGGCGGTTAACGGGAGCAGGGCTTTCGCGCAGGATTTTTTCACGGGTAATGTCCGGATAAAACGGCGGATATCCGGTGAAAAGCTCATATAGCAAGATACCGAGGGCATAAATATCGTCAGATGGATGGGGCGGGTGGCCTTCAAGTTGCTGCGGGCTCATGCAAAACAGTGAGCCGCCGGATGTAATTTCCAGGGCATGCTGGCCGGACTTGAAAACACCGGCAATCCCAAAATCAGTCAGCCGGGGTGTTCTTTGCCCGTCAAGTAAAATATTGGCGGCTTTGACGTCTCGATGGACCAGCCCCTGCTCGTGAGCATACCCTAAGGCATTGGTCACCGGTCGAATCAGTTCGATCATGTTTGCGGTGCTGATGGGTTCGAACGGGCTGCGGTGAAAGCGCAGGTCTCTGTCGTTGATATATTCCATGGAGATGAACGCCAGTGCATCAGATCGATGAAAATCAAAGACGCGCACAATGTTGGGATGGATCAGTAGACGGGTGTTGCGGCATTCATTTTTTAATAGATTGATGCGGTTCGGATCTGATGTCAGCTGCGGATCTAAAATTTTAATGGCGATCTGGATTTCAAGCTCCAAGTCCCAAACGAGCCAGACCTGCCCCATGCCGCCTTCTCCGATCATCTCACGCAGCGAAAACCGAGAAAGCAGTATTTGGTCTTTTTCTAAATGCGGCATATAGATCCTGACAGTGAATTTTAGATCGTTCCGTTTTGTTGGGGCATTATATGAAAAATCACGAAAATATGAAAGGCCGGTATCTCTGATTGAAGCCATTTTCGTGATTTTGGGTGCTGAATCTAATTGCAGCCGTGCACTTTGGAATCATCACCGGTGCACGATTCGTCGACAACCCGTATCAAAATGAATCGTTTTTGATCAGGGTTTGGGGTCTTGATCCATATTCTGGTCTTCAGATGACGGGGTCGGTTCAAAGCCGGTTTCTGCAAAATATATTTGACGCAGCAGCACTTTCCAGCGTTTAAATTGCTCTTCAGCAGATCCGGTCAATTCATACTGCCGGCCCTCGAATTCCATTGTAACGGGTTGCATTTCACTCCCGAATGATTCGCTGAGTTCCTCGATTGCAGCTGAATGCATTTCGGCTTCTTTGGATACATTCCAGCCGCTGATGAACACTTGCCCTCCGATGATAGCCATTGCCGGTGCCAATACCATGCCAGTATTAGAACCCTTCGCGCCAGCCACAACCGCTCCTGCGACTAACAAAGCGCCCAGCAGCTGCTTGGTCATTGCCTCTCGTTTAATCTTTTTCATGGCTTCGCGTTCAGTGAGATTCAGTCTGCGCCAATTTTCGTACGGGGGCCACATTTCATTGTAAAACCCGTCATATTGCCGATTGAGGGTGTCCACGTACATATACTCCCGTTCTCTGATTTTCAGCAAGCGGTCCATCATGGGATCATTGTCTGCCGGCAGCCGCTTAACACTCAGGCGCCCCTTTTTGTCCTGTGCCAGATAGCCTTCAAATGCATCCGGTGCGAACTCCCGGGCAAATTTTAGCTTGGAAACGGTTCGAATCGTTTTAATTTCGGTAGCACCCTGTTTCAATTTATATTTAGCCAGATCATTGGCAATGGTATTGTAGAGATTTTGATAGGCATCTTTTTCACCCACCTTGTTTCCGGAATAGCTTGCCGCTGACGCTTCGGCGCTGTATTTTCGCTTAAACCACCGGTTACCGGTTGCATCCACCACATCGATCTCTACAACCAAATCCTCGCCATTTGACTCGAGAATTTTGCCTTTCACCAGAAGGTCGACACTGTTCGTTTCGGCCGGAACCACCTGGATGGCACCCCAGTGGCCGCTCTGATGCAGGGTGTTTTTCAGGTGGTAGGGTATAAAGTGGGTTTCGGCTTTGCGGATATCTGCACTCGTCCCTTCATCTTTGGCATCTTCCGGGGTTAATTCTTTGGTTTCGAAGACCAAAATGCCGATATCCATTAACTGCTCCTCCGGGATTTCGGTTTTGGCCTGCTCGATCGGGGTCGGGCCGACCTTGTGAGAGCTATAGGTGGCGCAGCCTGAAAAGATGAGGATGGCAACAAATAACAATACGTATTTGTAAGTGTTTAGTTTCATTTTTCAATAT
>JBFFCW010000041.1:0-15400 GCA_041559695.1 Desulfobacterales bacterium | reverse complement strand
CCTATGCTTGAGCTGACAGAATTGGAAAGTAAGTTAAGACTCCGATTGACAATATGATAGTACAGCTTATTGGGGGACTACCGGAGTTTAGGTACGTTTACGGTATCATCATTTTTGAGGAGACTAATTTCTTACAGATACCATTGCATGATATCTGTAAATGATGGTTATCTGCGATTAACCGGAATGCTATCTTTTTTGAGTAATCTGTTTCAATTTAGAGACATCAGTTTAATATTTTTTACTTATGGCAAAGTTATTTTCAGCGAATAATTAGCATTTATTCTTTTTGCTCCTTCATATAGTGGGACATGCGAAGTTCTTGCATTCGTAGCCAATAGAATGCCATTCCCGTAATTTGGTGAAACGTAAACGTCAGCTATGAAAGATTTAGTGGCTCCACCATGATAAAGAACTTTTTCACCTTCCTTGGTTTTTAAGTCGTACCACCCGAGAGCATAATTTGCGGAAGTAAGTCGCCAGCCAATAAGTTTTTCCCATGTTCTAAAATACTGGTCATCATAATTCCAGGGTACAGTATCAGGCGGAGTATGTAATTTTTTTATTGTTACTCGACTTATGATATCCTGTCTGTTCGTTGGATCGACATACATATTCTGTAAAATGAACTTCGCCCAGTCTCTAATGGTCATACTATTGCCGCCCGCTGGATCTAACCAATAATTATGGTCTTTCCTTACGGCTTTATATGACCTTAATTTCACTACGTGCCCCCAGGGTTGGGTATCGGGCTCTAGCTCAGCAGGAGCAGTCCATCCAGCATCTGCTATTTTTAATGGATCGTATACCTTTTCTGATAAAAGGAGTTCAAACGTTTGTCCTGTAATCTTCTCCATCATAGCCCCCGCAATCACATATCCAGCATTTGAATAATGCATAAATTGCCCAGGGGAATTGTTCAATTTGGTTTTGACTATCTGTTCAACATATTGCAACCTTCCACCTTCCGGTGTGGCAGGGCGATTTTCGTCAAGATCTGCAATAAAATTTTTAGGCAAACCTGCTCGGTGTGATAATAGTTGTTCCAGTGTAATTAGCTCATATTCTGGAAGCATTATTATATCCGGAAACACGTCCTTCAACGTGGTGTGCCATTTTAAAAGGCCTTCTTCTACTAAAATTCCAGCCAAGGTTGCTGAAAATGCTTTACCGCACGAGCCAATTAATAATTTGTCATCAACGGTGACCCAATTATCAGTACCAATTTTTCGGGTCCCGATAGCGGCAGTTGCGTGGATTTCACCGTTAATGATTACAGCACCAAATACAGCTGGGAGGTTACCTTTAACTCGAATCGATTCCAGCAATCTGGCAAATTCTTCATCACCAGAACTTTCCATAAAAGGAGCCGAAGTGGGCTCAGTTGAACACCCGAACAAATATATCCATGACACCAGAAGAACAAAATGGAGTGCAGCAAAGCTCTTAGTTTTTATTGAGCTCATGAGGCTTTTTCCTTGCGGTTAAGTTTAGGAGTACAATCAAGCGGAACTTTTGGATGTAATAGATGAATATCGAGCAGAATATTAAGTCAACATGTCGGGCATTTTGGCCAGCGCGCACAATCAATGTGAAGTGGTTATCTTTTGTGAAAACTTTTGATTTCATGAAATATCACAAGTTATACCAAATTACAGATTTGCAGATGATATTCCAACTCTGGCTGAAATATTAGATATCATGAGAGGTGGTTGTCAAGTCAAGTAAATCCTGCTTTTGACTGTTGTCAAATCATCTCCGTCCCCCAACACATAAACTCAAAAGGGTGAATCCGCGCCTGTGGATTTGCCCTTTTTATGACCGCAAAGCCGCATTTTTCGGGCCTAGAGTTTGACACAAGATTTAAAAATGCGATAGTTGTGTTTCTCTCAATATATGACCACCTGCAGAAGTCCTTATTTTATTGACTAAAATCCACTGATTCGGATATAAATGCGTTTAACCTATTTCTTGTTTTCCCGCTCCAACTGACCCGAAGTGGTTCTCCATTTCCAGAATCGAATCCGATTTCTCAGCTGACTTTTACGCTCCTCCGAAAGCCCAAATACTGAGTTCTTCTGTTTAAAACCCTAACAGAGAAGATGCATTATGGCCCAGGAAGGTTTTAAACGTAAGCTCACCGCCATCCTCAGTGCAGATGTGGAGGGTTACAGCCGCCTGATGGACGATGACGAGGAAGCAACCATCAGGACACTAACCTCCTATCGCACGGCAATGTCAGATCTTATCCAGCAATACCGGGGTCGTGTGGTTGACACCACCGGCGACAACCTTATGGCTGAGTTCACCAGTGTGGTGGATGCCGTCAATTGTGCTGTTGAAATCCAACGTGAGCTCGCCGAACGGAATACAGAGGTAGCGTATAATCGCAAGATGGAATTTCGAATCGGGGTGAACCTTGGTGATGTGATCGAGCAGAAAAATCGAATTTACGGTGATGGCGTCAACATAGCCGCCCGGGTGGAAGCTATGGCTGAAGCCGGGGGGATCTGTATCACCGGCAGCGCTTACGATCAGGTCGCTAATAAGTTAGGGCTCGAATACGAAAATCTTGGTGAGCACCAGGTCAAAAACATTAGTACGCCGATACGGGTCTACCGGGTGCTGACCTATCCGGGTGCGGCCGCTCATCGGGTGACACAGGCGAAAAAAGCTGTAAGGCATAAATGGCGTATAGTTGCCATAGCTCTATCGGTCATTATGATGCTGGCAATCGCAGCTGTGGCGATTTGGGAAAATTACTTCCACCTCCCTCCTGTAGAAATAGTCGCTACCGAAGATAAAGTGTTCAATCTGCCAAAAGGGCCAAAAGTTGCGGTCTTGCCTTTTGACAATATGAGTGGCGATCCGGAGCAGGATTATTTAAGCGATGGTTTAACTGAAAACATCATCACCGGTCTTTCAGGTTATCCGAGGCTTTTTGTTATCGCCCGGCACTCAAGCTTCTTTTATAAAGGCAAATCGGTGAATGTTCAGCAAGTTGCTAAAGAGCTGGGGGTCAGGTACGTGATCGAGGGCAGTGTTCAGAAGGCCGTAAATCGTTTGCGAATCACTGTGCAATTAATCGATGCTGTCACCGGGCATCACATGTGGGCAGAAAAATATGATAGGGATTTAAATGATATATTTGAAATACAGGATCAAATCACAATGCAAGTCATCAGGGCCTTGGCTGTCGAACTGACAGAAGGGGATCAATTTCGAACTCGGCTGAAAAGACCGGGAAATATTGAAGCGTTTATTAAGCTTCTTAAAGCTCTTGAATTGTGGAGACAATCGAACAAAGAAGATAATGTTCATGCCCGGCAATTAATTAAAGAAAGCATTCAATTAGACCCGCAACAGCCAGAAAGTTACCTGATCATGGCGTTAACCTACTTAGATGATATATGGTATGGCGCTGAGTCGCCTTTGTTTTCTTTTGCACAAGCCTCCAATAATTTAAAAAAAGCCATGGCTTTGGATAACAATAATTCAGATGCTTATACCGTATTATGTTATCTTCTCGCAATGAAAAGAGATCATGAAGAAGCAATTGCCGCAGCGAAACATGCCATTACACTTAATCCCAGTGCGGCGGATGCTTATTTCGGATTAGGGATCGCTTTTTTCTTTTCGAGTAAACCTGAAGAAGCCTTAGATTATTTAAAAAAGGCTGTCCGCCTTAACCCTATGCCGCCAGGCGATTATTATCTTATTTTAGGGCATTGTTATCGTGAGCTGGAAAGATTTGCAGAAGCACTGGAAGTTTATAAAAAGGCGGTTGAGATTGCTCCAAGTAGTATATATGCTCATCTTGGTTCAGCAGTCACGTACATTAATATGGGCCGGGAACATGAGGCACGAGAAGCAGCTTCAAAAGTTCTGAGCATTGACCCGGACTTCTCTCTAAATGCAGATAGAAAAGCGAGTCCTCATAAAGATCGAGATGGTGTGAAACGCTTCTATGAGGCTGCAAGAAAAGCCGGGTTACCCGATTAGCCAAAATATGAATATTTGCCATAAATTCCAGACTTCATTGCGGCGCTAAAACCTGATACAGTTCCAACTTATCGGTATTTTTGAAACGCAGCAAAACCAGAGATAACCCTGACACATAAGAAATTTTAACAGGTCTTGATATGAAAGCAAACTACAAGCCGCATACCCCTCGGCTGAAAATGGTGGACCAATATATAAGGGCGTTGTTTAGAGATGAGTTACCGCTCGGCATTAAATATCATGATGCCAATCATACCCTGCATCCTACCAGAGGCGTCGTTGCGGTTGCCAACAGAATTGCCATAGCTGAGAATATCTCCGAACATGACAGAGAATTGTTAATTGCCGCGGCTTACTTTCATGACACCGGCTACATCAGAGAATATGATAAAAATGAACCGATTGCGGCGCGAATGGCCGGCAGAATCCTTAAATTGATCGGTTATACGCCCAACGAAATTGAAAAGATTCAAAAGATGATACTATCAACTGATCTTGCGTGTGAACCGAAAACCCATGTTGAAAAGATCCTATGTGATGCCGATCTCGACCACTGGGGCAGAGAGGATTTTTTCAAATTGGATGGAAAAATAAGGGAAGGGCGGCGCGCAAGAGGAATAGATGTCAGTGATGACATAAAATGGTACAAAGGTACCCTTGATATTATTACAAAACACCAATATTATAATGAATCGCAGAAAAAATTAAGAGAAGAAAAGAAGCAAAAAAACATCAGCACGCTCTTAAAAAAATTGGAAAATATGAAAAAAAAGAAACGCAGCCGGACATAACCGTGCACGGTGTAGCGTGTACCGGTATTTGATTATTTCACGCGCGCCCCCTGCTGCCAGACGCAGCCGCACGCACAAAGTACATTCGCTGCAAAAGGCATAGACATGGAGTTTCGCAAACAGTGGGTCATCCTTTTACACAGAGCAGCGACGGGCACCCAAAAGACCCGCATTGTTCTGACACCGATTGGCGTGACCATCTTTGGCGCGTTCACGGCCCTGTTCGTGTTGGCTGCCATTTTAGTCGACAGGCTGCTGGACCTGCCCGGTCTTCTGCCGGAGGGTGCCAGGCTCCCCGCATCGCTTCCACTGATAGCGGCAGGGATTTCCATTACGGTCTGGTCGGCGTTTCAATTTATAAAAGTAAAAGGAACCCCGGTTCCGTTCAACCCACCCCCGAAGGTCGTTAAAACCGGGCCTTACCGCTTCGTCAGGAACCCAATGCTTACAGGCGTCTTCCTGTGTTTGTTCGGCATTGGATTCGCTGTCAACTCCATTTCAATAGTGGTTTTCTTCACCCCATTATACGTGTTGATCAACGTGTGGGAGCTGAAGAATATCGAGGAACCTGAACTTGTGAAGCGTTTGGGCGATGAGTATATCGAATATCGAAGAAATACCCCGATGTTTATTCCGGGGTCCCGCCCAAAATCAAGATAGCATGCCTCACAAATCCCAGCAGCGCCCCCTTTGTGCATAATCGGCGGATAGCCTTGTACCCTAAACCCTGTGCCTTATACCGATTTTTTATTTGCCTGTGCCTGCCCGTGTGTGCCGGCCCTGCGTAGCTTTAGCGAAGAAGGGTCCGTGGCCGATTGACCCTGAATCCTGCTTGACGAACCTCTCTTTTTTATCTCCAGACTTGACACCGCTTCATAAATAATTGAAGACTAAATAACGATCAAATAGGAAAGAAAGGAACACCACTCAATGCAAATTCAAGAAGCGATTCAAAAACGGCTGAGTATCCGACGCTATGCCGATGCCGCGATTCCCGCCGAACATCTGGATATCTTATTTAAAGCTTTGCAACTCGCTGCCTCGGGCAATAACTACCAGAACTGGGAATTTGTCTTTGTCAAAGATCCGGATGTGAAACAAAGACTCGTGCCGGCATGCAATAATCAGAGATTTGTCAAGGACTGTGCCTATTTCATCGCCGGCGTGGCGGATCCCACACTCAAATGGCACATGGTAGATATCACCATTGCGCTCAGCCAGCTTGCTCTCCAGGCTGTTGAGCTGGGTTACGGCACTTGCTGGATCGGGGCTTTCGATGAAGCCGGGGTCAAACAGGTCTTAAACGTACCGGGTGATAAAAAAGTGGTCATCTGTATGACACTTGGCCTGCCCGCCGGAAAGCATGTTCCCAGGGGCAGAAAGGCCCTTGAGGAAATTGTCTACCTGGATAAATTCGGCGGTCGCTTCAAATCGAACAACGAATAAATGAATAACAGCCCCCGTCTTTACCCCTGGATTCATAAAAACGTATAATTTTATGGGCGTCTCCTTCAACGTCAGAATTTTCTTGCCAAACGCCCAGCGCCTGATGCCTGACGCCCATTCTTTATGACTATTCTGTGTAATCTGCGGATAACCTTGTACCCTAAACCCTGTACCTTATACCGTTATTTAATTTGTTTAACCTGTTTGCTGCGCTGATTGCCATACCAATATTTCCGGGCAAAATTATTCATCGAAGATTTCGAAAACACTAATCCAAATGATAAGCGGAGCAGCAGGCCCAGCCAGTGCCAGTCACCGTGTTTGTCGAATTTGCGGGTCGAATAAGTGGCTTTAACCGACCTGATTCTGGACAGTTTCCGGCCCTGTTTCCAGCCCAATCGCATCAGGTCCCACAGAAGCTTTACGTCTTCTGCAAAAAGCAGATCTTCGTTGTAGCCGCCGATCGTCTCGAAATCATTTCGGCGACAGAACACCACACCCGTATCCATACGCGTCAGCCAGACCAGGGGAACCATCAGCGCATAGGTTACCGCAATTCCTAAAGACATCCGTTGCATGTTGACGCCGGTTGACCCGGCAATGACCTTGCCGGTTGAAAGACTTTTATCAATCGCATTGAAGGTATCCGGGTGCATGATGTTGTCGGCGTCCACGAATACAAACACCTGCCCGCGTGCGTGTCGGGCACCGGTGTTGCGCACCGCGGCAATGACGCGCCGGTCTTCCCCAACCATCCGGCAACCGCTCGAGCGGGCCACGTCGGCCGTCGCATCCGTCGAGGCGTTGTCGACCACCACAACCTCGATATCATCAGGCCCGCCTTTATAGCGGGCCCGGGCCACGGCCACGCTGTCGAGTAAAACAGGCAGGTAGGCTTCCTCGTTATAGGCGGGAATGATCAGCGAAAAATAAGGAGCGCTGCCGGGTAACGAATTCATAAAACGTTTTTCCTTAAACAGAAAACCCGCTCCTGACTTCCAGGGCGGATTTTTGCAAATTAATTCTTCAGCCTTCGCCAGGTTAAAGGCCGACATACAATGAATTGTACCAGACCTCCTTGAAAGGTCAAGAAAACCAGATTCTCAATTTCTACCTGAAGATGCCGGCCTTTTTGTTTTGTTTGTGCCAATACTGCCGATAAAGCCATTTCGTCCGGTTGGCGGCGGAATGATCCCTAAATTTTTCGATCCACTGTCTGGTAAAATTTTCCGCCATTACAAAAGCATTTCGTGTGAACGCTGCCCTGGCCCCGGATGAGATTTCAGCGACATCCTGCATAAATAAATTTTCCAGCTGGTCGCGTTCAGCGCTGTATGGCTTTATCCGATCCGCATAATTTAACAATATGCGGCGATGTAATTGTTCATGATGCCACCACAGACTGTTGGGGTCAAATCGGTCAGCCGCTTGGATTCCAGGTTCCGCTAAAACTTTCCCTTCGAACCAGATGGGTTTGAAAACGGAAGTGCAGGGAGCGGCGGTGCCGGTAGCCCAATATGTCTGTGTCCTGGGTGTCAGGTGGGCAACCAGAGAGCCTGTCGTCTGGGAAGCATTACGGGCGAGCCTGTTGGCAGCATGCGCGCATATCCGGTTTCCCAAAAAATGCGAATCCGGCCGGTAGTCAGCTTCGTGATGATCGCGAAGAATATTTACGGCCGCAGCGGTGTTTATTCTTCCTTTCATATGGCGCATCAATTCGAGTGATCGATTCCGCCGCCGACCGGAAGCGGAAAAGGTCGTATAAAACCAGTCCGAGTAGCAGCGCGCAAAATGAAACGTCTGCCCGGTTTTCAACCAGCCCTTTTGACGGGCCGTGTCGATTAGCGCGGGATGGGATTCATCAAATTCTTCTCCGATGGTCAGGGCGTTGCTGATCGCATAAAAATCTTTGACTTTGCTGGCCGCCCAGAGCGGCCCGGCGGTTTCCAGAACCCATCCCTCGCGCGGGTCGGCAATGATAAAACTATTGTGATAAGCAAACCGTTTGTCTTCGTAGCCGCAAATACCGCCCTGCCCGTGATCCGACAATAACCCGGCGATAACCTCCAGCGCCTGGTTTGCCGTAGCCGATCTTTCGAGCGCCAGGCGCAAAAGATCCATGCCCGTTAATCCACCGGTTTTATTCAGCGGCATGCGCGTAAATACGGCCTCATTGCCGATGACGACGCCTTTTTCATTGGCGCCCATTTCGGCCCCCCACATCCAAAACGGCCGGCTGAGTATGACCGCATAGGTCTCTTTAACCTGGGGAATCGCGCTGTAGGTGCACCGAACCGTCTGGGGTGAAGAATAAAATTGGGCCGGCTGATATTCCAGAACCTGCGCTTCATTGGGTTCGCGGTCGCTGTTCTTTCCAAAAACGACAGCGCCGTCTTCAGTTACCGGCTCAAGGGCAAGAAAGGTATCGCACATGATAGAGGCCTGGTTTTATTTTAAAGTAAAAATATTAGAACGCAGAAGCTCGCTGAACAGATGATTAACATTCAGCTATAATTGAGTTAGCGTTTGATCTTGCCCGGGAGTATAAATTCGTATCGTCGGCGAAATAATTTTGTGGTAAACCAGCGGTCCAGTCTGCGAAACGCTAAAAACAGCGCCCAGATCAGTTTGTCCTGCCGATAATATTTGGCGACTTCGTCTTCCGTCAGGGGCTTCATGTTGTCGGAAACAATCGAATTGATAATCTTGACGGCCAGCGGAATCAGCGCCGGATGCTGCTCTTTGTACAAATTGGCGGCAAGATCCATGCAGACGAGTCGTTGGTCATAGTAACGATTGATGACATCATCCAAAAAAAACAACCGCAAAACCCATCGCAAAAATGCCGGCGCACTTTTCAAAAACAATTCCGGGTCCAGCTGTTCAACGCCGTTTTTGCGAAACAGAGGCGTGCTCGTGTCAATAAAAATTATCGACGGGCGATCCGCATTTTCAAGCCATACCCAGTTGGACAGCTGGCCGTCTAACGCCAGCTCCAGTTCCGGGCGGGCAGACTGATTAAATCGCCAGATCTTGTCCGCTTCACCGACGATATTTTCCAATAGGGATTGAAGTTCCTGCCCATCCAGGACATGAATCAGCTGATGGCCAAATCGCTCCGATGGCAGCTTTCTTTGGGCAATATAGACCGCTGTCGGCCGGTCGGGGGGCTCGATAATATAGGTTTGATGATCGGGCAGGCTCAGGCCCGCTTCAGTTAGCAGGCCGCAGTATTCGTGGTATTGCTGAACATATTTTTCGGCAGCGGAACGATCGGAAAACAGCGGCAGGCGTTTGAAAGCCACATCAGGCTTATCAGCGATCTGAAAAATGGCGGATATTTCACCGTATCCGATGATGGTGGCGGGAATCGGTGAATCTTTTAGATTCTGCGGGTCTAACCCGATCTCAAATTGGGCCAGGCGGTTTTCGTCTGCCAGCATATACCCTGATCCCATTAGAACCCATCTCAAAAGTGTTTTTTGGCCCCATATCTGTGTTGGTGCCTCGTTTCAAATCCTCAATCCGCCTCAGGCGGACCTCCGGTATGCGACCCACAAGGAGTATAAGATCAGGCGGGGAATCCCGCAACGCGGGAAAACTCGGCCCCGCCGCGATCTTGAACCAGAATCCTGTTTTTCAGAAGGGTTCTGGCTAAATCATAAAAATTTATGGATAATTTTTTCCAACCGGGTTTTAACACCCACCACCGGTCTCAGACGCCTTGCCGCGGACAAGGCCAGGTCTAATCGCTCTATGACCCAATCGACTTCTTCAAGGCGCATGATCAACGGCGGAAGCAATTGACATACGCGGGTGTCGTTGTTGGCATAAATCATCAGCAGATCCTGATCATAGGCAGTTTTGGTCAGAAGCGGCCCGGATATTTCATCTTTAAGTTCCAGCCCCATCATTAAACCCAGCTGTCGAAGCTTAACCAGAAATCTGGCATGCCTTTGCCTGAGGCCTTCAATCTTTTCCGCAAAACGGCTTGCCAGCAGATTGACATGGCCCAAAAACTCCGGCGCTGCTGAAATTTCCAGAACCCGCCGGGCGATCCGGCAGCCGATTTCCGCTCCGCCAAATGTGGATACGTGAATGAACGGGTCGTCGTGAAATACGGCTTCTAGCGGTTGGCGTAAAACGGTTGCCGTTATGGGGTATATCCCGCCGGACAGACCTTTGCCCAGTACAACGATATCCGGGACAATATCAAAATGCTCGAATGCCCACAGTTTGCCGGTGCGCCCCAGACCGGTCTGGACTTCGTCCAGAATAAGCAGAATGCCGCGATCATCGCAAATCTGACGAACCGACTGAAGGTAATTTTGCGGCGGAAGAGCGACACCTAAGGTGGCGGGAATCGTTTCCAGTATGATGGCCGCCGTGTCAGAATCCGCTGCTTCGGAAAGCGCATCGAGATCTCCAAAAGGAACTTGAAAGAAACCCGGGGCCGATGGACCAAAGGGGCTGCGATACTTCTCGTCACCGGCCGCCAGCGCCAGTCCCGTATGACCATGGTAGCCGCCGCGCGCAGAAATAATCCGGGTTCGGCCCGTGTAGGCCCTGGCAACCTTAAAAGCCAGATCCACGGCTTCTCCGCCCCCAACGCCAAAAACGACGTAATCCAGATCCGAAGGCATGGATCCGGCTAACGCCCGGGCAAGCTCGGCTCTGAATTTGCTGATCAAATGGTGATTGCCGATATCCAGTTCATCAAGGGATTCTTTGAATAGTTCGATGAGCTGTTCGTTGCGATGCCCCAGATTGAAGACCCCCCCGTTGCAATGCAAATTAAAAAGCCGCTTTTTACCGTCCATATCCCAGAGATAAGCGCCCTGCCGGCGGCCGGTGACAAAATCGATCCCGTATTTTTCAAAAACCGCCACCTTGCCGGATGATACGTGATCCTTGAAATTCTCAATGACCTGCTGTTTGAGCGGAGATGACCTGTCCTTTTGACTGATATTCATATAAAGCGCATCCGGTGCGATTTCGTGCAAACGGGTCAGCAGCCCCATCTGCGAAATGTCTGATTGTGGGTTTGCGAGCATAAAGTATTGCAAAAGTAAATTTGCCTGTCAATGATGCCCGAACCCTGAACCTTGAACCTGTTTTTAATTGTTTGTGTGTGCCTGCCGCGGCATAGCTGAAAGCGACGCCGGGTCTGTGTGTGCCTGCCCTGCGTAGCTTTAGAGAAGAAGGGTCTGTGGCGAATTTCCCTGCCCCACCGATCACAAATCAAGATGTGGCCCCGAATAAAGGCCATTTCCACCTGAAAATATACGGATTAATCCGGCGCGCTTTCAATAATCGCCACACCAGCGCTGGTGCCGATTCGGTCGGCACCTGCTTTAATCATTGCCACAGCTGCCGACCAATCCTTGATTCCGCCACTGGCTTTTACACCCATTTCGTTCCCGACAATCCGCCGCATTAAAGCAACGTCTTCAACTGTGGCGCCGCCGCTTGAAAAACCGGTGCTGGTTTTGACAAAATCCGCGCCGGCGTGTCTGGCGATTTCACAGGCCCGAATTTTTTCTTCGTCTGTCAGCAGGCAGGTTTCGATGATGATTTTCAGGACCGTCGGGCCTGCGGCTGCCTGGCGCACGGCCTGGATATCCGCTTCAACGGTTTTCAGATCACCGTCTTTCAGGGCGCCAATATTCAGCACCATATCCAGTTCGGTGGCTCCGTCTTCGATCGCTTTTTCGGCCTCAAACGCTTTGGCCGCAGGGTGGGTTGCTCCCAGCGGGAACCCAACCACGGCGCACACCGCAACCTCGCTGCCGCGAACCTTTTGGGCAACCCGGGCCACCCGGGCAGAATTCACGCATACGGCTTTAAACCCGTATCGGACGGCTTCACTGCAGAAGCTGTCAAACGAGGACCGGGGAGCTTCAGGCTTGAGCAGGGTATGATCAATACGCTTCGCCATTTCGGAAGCTGATATTTTGGGTTTGTCCATAAAATGCCTCCTTGGATTCGAGTTGCCCTCAGATGGACGGACGGATCACCGGATCTCGTAATACTCCAAACGGATGTCCGGTGCGAATGACTCCAGGAGCAGTTCGCTGACACCTCGCTGGCTGATGGTTGTGGGCTTTTCCACCAGAATCGCCCGGGTGATGTTGCCTTCCGTCTTCAGACCGTCCAGATTCATGCGGATGATTGCCGTGTGCAGGGGCGAAAGGCTCGGGTTAAACGCAGCGGATTCCACATAGGATCCGTTATAGATCTTTTGGTCGCCGACTTGAATCGCACAGCCGGCGAAATTATGCGTGTACGGCGCATACGTTCGTTCGGCGGCCGACAGCGCCCGGTGCACCAGCGGATCATCAAAAAACGTCTTCAAGTTCAGCTTTGGCAAATACCCCCGGGACGACATCAAACCGGCTTTTACGGCTAGATCCTGCGGACCGAAGGATTGCGGCAGGAGATCAGATAGGGGTTGGGTGGTATAGCCATCCCCATCCGGTTTTTGCACCATGACCGTCATTGAGCGCTGCGTTTCGAGTTCGCAAAGAAATTGCCGACAACGCCCACAGGGAGCGGCAGATACAGCCAGGGTATCCATCCGCAGCGCCCCCTGCAGCCATGCATTGACAACCGCCGCCTGCTCGGCATGGATGGTCTGCGTCAGTGCCTGCCCCGCAAATTCGGTATTGGCCCCTATGAAAAGGGCGAATTCATCGGAGCCCGCTGATAAGCGCGCCTTTGCCACCGCACCGACCGGGAAGTGCGAAATCGTTGCCCGGGCATACAACCGGGCAACCGGCAACAGCTTGATCATGAGACTTTCCGGCGACATGCCCGGTGTTTGCATAACCGCCGTGCAGTGCCGGATGTCAAGCATGCCGCTGTTTTGCGGTATGGATTGCAGGCACCCCCTGATCGAGTGCGGAAATGTCTCCAAAAGCAGGTCAAATTGGGTTTGGCGGTCACTCATTTTTTAAAGTTCCTCAACCCCGGCGCTCGTAACCCGCGCACGTAAAAGTTTGAGCCGTTCGCTCCGATCCGGACGGATTGTGTAAGCCGCCAAAAGTTTCGCTTTAGCCGGTTTAATCTTTTCATTATCGCCGTCGGAGTCGAATACGGCTAAAGGCTCACCGATTTTGACGTTGTCCCCGATTTTCTTATTCAGATAAATACCGATCGAAAGATCGATGGCCCCATCCCTGGTCTTCCGTCCGGCCCCCAGAATCTTTGATGCCAGACCGACCTCAAAGGCGTCGATGGCGGCCACATACCCGGATGTCTCTGAAGCGATCGCAAGCTTCATTTTGGGCTGCGGCAGCAGGTTCGGATTATCGATCACGGCCCGGTCGCCCCCCTGGGCAGCAATCAATTGTGCCAGTTTATCCAGACCTTTTCGGGTGGCGATGTTTTTAGCGATGACCGCCTGGGCCGCTTCTCTGGTCGAAGCAATGCCGGAGATAAGCAGCATTTCCGCGCCCAGCGCGGTGACGAGCGCAACCAGATCAGGCGGGCCCTTTCCGCCGAGCGTATCAATGGCTTCCTTGACCTCGATGGCATTTCCGATGGCACAGCCCAGCGGTTGCTGCATACCGGTGATCAGCGCCACCATCCGCCGGCCGGCGTTCTCCCCGATGTTCACCATGGTTTTGGCAAGCGCCAGGGCGTCCTCATATTTCTGCATAAATGCGCCCCGGCCGGTTTTAACATCCAACACAATACCGTCGGAGCCGGCCGCCAGTTTCTTGCTCATGATCGACGCCGCAATCAGCGGAATGGAATCCACGGTGGCCGTCATGTTTCGCAACGCATACAGTTGTTTGTCGGCCGGTGCCAGGCTGGCCGTCTGGGAGATCAGGCTCACGTGAATCGTGTTGACAACATCGATAAATTGATCCCTGGCAAGCGCCACCTGCAGCCCCGGGATGGATTCCAGTTTGTCGACCGTGCCGCCGGTGTGGCCGAGCTCACGTCCGGTCATTTTAGCGACGATACCCCCGCTGGCGGCAACCAGCGGGGCCAGCACCAGTGTGGTAGTATCCCCAACGCCACCGGTGGAGTGTTTGTCAACTTTAAAGCCCTTGATGGCGGACAAATCGACCTGCTCGCCGGATTGGGCCATCGCCATCGTGAGATCGAGACATTCGCGATCGCTCATGCCGTTGAAGTAAACGGCCATCAGAAAGGCCGTCATCTGGTAATCCGGGATCTCGCCGCTTATCATTCCATCGATGAGGTAGCCGATTTCATTTGTGGACAGCGGCAACCCATCCCTTTTCTTCTTGATAAGCTCATATGCGTTCATCGATAATATCCTTTTTGAAACTGACCCCATGCGCCAGTTTACCCGCATCCAGAATATCGGCAATTGTCTGACCGCAATCGGCAAATGTCTGCCGGATGCCGAGATCGACCCCTTTTTTTATTTCTTTTCCATAGACCAGCAATGGCACATATTCTCGGGTATGATCGGTGTGCTCTGTGTAACTTGGATCGCAGCCGTGATCCGCTGTAATCATCAGCAAGTCATTGTCGGACATCGCCTGCAATACCTGAGGGATTCGGCGGTCAAAGGCTTCCAGGGACCCGGCATACCCGGCCACATCTCGGCGGTGCCCGTAAACCATATCAAAATCCACCAGGTTAACAAAGATCAAACCCTTTTGCCCGTGATAATTTTTCATGGATTGCAGCGTCCGCTCGACACCCGCTTCGTTGTTGCGGGTATGAATTTCAGCGCTCAGGCCCCTGTGTCCGAAAAGATCACCGATTTTACCGATACCGAGCGTGAAAAATCCCTTTTTTTTCAAAAGATCCAGCAGGGTCTCCGCCGGCGGTGTCAGTGAAAAATCTTTGCGCGCGGCATTGTGGCGTTCAAATTTCCCGGGAGTTCCGCTGAAGGGTCTGGCAATCACCCGGCCGACCGCATGCGGGCCGGCCAAAATACGTCTGGCGATCCGGCAATACGCATAAAGCGTCTCTAACGGGACGACATCCTCGTGGGCGGCAATTTGAAATACCGAATCCGCGGAGGTATAGACAATGGGTCTGCCGGTTGTCAGATGTTCTTCCCCCAGCGCTTCAATAATGGTCGTTCCGGATTTCGGATAGTTCCCCAGGATTTTTTTATCGATCTCTTTTTCAAACTGTTCAATGATTTCAGCGGGAAATCCATCTGGATAGGT
>JBFFCW010000040.1:0-15543 GCA_041559695.1 Desulfobacterales bacterium | reverse complement strand
ATCGGCTGTCAGGACGACCATCCCGCCTTTAACCCCCACATAGGCCAGGGTCATCAGCGCGTCGGCCGCTACATTGACGCCCACGTGTTTCATCACGCACATGCTGCGCACGCCGGAATTGGCCGCTGCTGCCGCTACTTCCATGGCAACTTTTTCGTTGGTGCTGTATTCAAAATAAAGATCGCTTTCCCGGGAGGTCTGGAAAAACTGTAGGGAAATTTCAGAAGAGGGTGTGCCGGGGTAGGTGCTGGCAACCGCAACACCCGCTTCAATCGCTCCCCTGGCAATGGCTTCATTGCCCAGAAGCAGCATTTTTTGACCTGGGTTTTCGGTAAGTAATTTGTGCATTGAATTATCCTCTTAGAGATTTTTACCATCTATCTCAAAAATAGGATTTTGGTTCAAGATCGCGGCGGAGCCGAGTTTCAAACCGGAGGCATACGGTTGTATGTCGAGGATTTGAAGCGAGGCACCAGCAAAGATATGGGGCCAAAAGACATTTTTGAGATGGGTTATAGATTATCAGAATGTTATTGTCGCCTCAAAAGCCGATTTCGATTCCAAATTTCCTGTGAATATTTAGCTATTTTTTAAAATTGTGTCAATTAAATGGATTAAAATCATTTTCTTGTTGAATCTTGTGTTTAGCTACATTAAAGCTACATTGTAGTTTCTGTCAAGCTAAAATATTGTAAACTTAGGGAAGGAAAATTTTATGATCGTGCGAAATGTAAACGACAACGCCGTTATGGAAACTACCTATCGGGCCCACGGGGGAGCAATTGCTCAGATGATTCTGGATCGTCGAATCCTAAAGGAAATTGGCTTCCTGGCAATCGCAACGCTGGCGCCCGGAAAGGAAATCGAAGCGCATGTGGATCCCATGGAGGAGATCTATTTTGTATTGAGCGGTTCCGGTGAAATGGGAGTGGATGATGAAAGCCGACAGGTCGGGCCGGGCGATGCGACCTGGGTACCGACGGGATCATCCCATCGTCTGTTGAATAATGGTGAAGCGGAACTGGTAATTCTCGTTGTAGCGTCTCCGAATTGGTAAGGGGCTGGCTGCTGGCTTCTCGTTGCGTGCTTCGGGCAGATGGCCTTAAATAGGTTTCAGGTGTTCCGCCGGAGGCGGATTCAGGTGTCAGATGGCAGATGAAAACCCAGGAGTAGGGCGGCCCTCTGTGGCCGCCAGTTGAGGTCGGCACAGTGGCAGACCCTACTTTCTAGAAATGATAATATTGCCCTGCATCCAGTCGGCGGTAGCCAGATGCAAGCGGCCAGTAGCGATTACCGCTTCCTAATCGGATTTTTTGCGTGTATAAATGGTTTTATAAAGTTCCGGTGTGATGGCCATACAGCCGGTGCAGCCCGGCTCTTCATCAGCATGAAAAGGCTCCAGATGAACCTCCAGGCCGATGTCCTTATACATGTCAGCCATTTCGGATAGCCGGGGTTCATCATAGGTGGCCTGTCTTTGCCACCCCTGATCGGCCAGTTCCTCTTGGCGTGTCATGCCGATTACGCTCCCTTATATACCGGTTTCTTGCGTCCCAATGATGAAAGACCTTCCAGGGCATCCGCTGTGCTGAAAATATCATTAAGGCGCCCGAGCTCAATTTCCACCGCCTCGGTCATGGATTTTCCGACCTGTTGATCAATGATTTCATTGGCGATTTTGAGTGCCAGCGGTGCTTTGTAACCGATGAACTTAGCGGTTTTGGCTGCGATTTCATCCGGCACTCCTTCGGGCAGTTTTCCGGCCAGCAAGCGGTCGGCATTTTCGCTGCTGCAGATCTGAGCCAGTGTTTTAAATCTTTGAGGGAGATCAGTCGGCTGGTATTTGTCCGGTTTTCCTTCTGATACCAGTTGGGCGATCGCGGTTTCCACTTCGGCCGGTGCGACCAGACGGGTAACGATACCCATTATCTGGGCATCTTCAGCGCTGATGGGCACACCGGTAAAGACGTAATATTTGGCAAGCTCCGGCCCGGTAAAGCGGGCCACTCGCAGCATCCCCCCCAGTCCGGGAAAAATGCCGATGCCGGTTTCGGTAAAACCCATGGACCCAGACGATGTCGCCACAACCGCCTGGCAGGCCAGGGCCAGTTCACTGCCACCGCCCAAAGACAGACCGTCGAGCAAGGCAATGGTCAGCTTGTCAGCGGTTTCGATTTTAAGGAGCAGTTCATGGCCCCTGCGGGTAAACTCAACAATATCCGCAATCTTATTCGCTTTTATTTTGTCAACAAAATACTTGATATCCGCTCCGGCCACAAATGCTTTGCCGGCGCCCTGAAACACGATGGCCTTAACATCCGGTTTTTTTTCAGCTTCATCAAATCGCCGGGTGAGCTGGGCCACAACTGTTTCGTTTAAGGCGTTCATGGCTTCGGGTCGGTTGATGGTAATGTAAGCAATATCGTCTTTTGTTTCCAGATCTACAAAATTGAAGACAAAGGGCTGGCCGAGCTCATTTTGCTTTTCAAGGATTTTCGGCATTTTGAAGTCGGGGTATTTTCGGGTAATGGCTTCCACGGCGTTGTAGGTTTTTTCGATGCCGATCTTATTCATGATTTCAAAGGGCCCCATTGACCAGCGCAGGCCGATTTTTGCACCCCGATCCGTGTCTTCAATGGAGGCAACACCTTCGTCTACCAGGGCAGCCGCAACACCGAGGCACACCCCGTAAAAGCGATCTTTAGCTGCCGGGATTTTAGCTTCATCGACATCGCCGCTAAGATCCCAGTTTTCATTTTTATCCTTCTGGGCTTTTAGGATATCAGCCGTGGCATAAAACGGTCCGAGTTCATTTCCCAGGGTGGTAGAGGCATGCACGGCGATGGGGATGCCGGTGACATTCATGAGTTCAAAAGGCCCCATAGGGATTTTAAACGCCTGCTTTGCGGCTTGTTCAAGGGTGGCAATGTCGGCCAGGCCTTCTTCCAGCATGCGGGCGGCCTCATTTAGAAACGGCACAAAGAAGCGGTTGACGGCAAAGCCGGGCGCATCTTTGACAACAATGGCGGTTTTGCCGTGGAGCTTGGCTGCCAGAAGTGCTTTTTCCAGGGTTTCGGCGCTGGTTTTTTCATGGGGAATGACTTCCAGCAGACGATTTTTAGCCGGGTGATAGAAGTAATGCAGCCCCACAAAGCGATCCGGTCGGGCGGTTTTCTCGGCAAATTCGTGAACGTAAAAACTGGAAGTGTTGGTGGCCAGAATGGTCTGCTCGGAGCAAATTTGATCCAGTTTTTCAAAAAGATCGATTTTGACCTGCTTGTCCTCAAATACGGCTTCAATGACCAGGTCGGCCTCTGCCACCATTTCAAAGTCGCATGTGCCGATGATGCGTGAGAGGACGTCGTGAACATGATCGGCACTGAGAATCTTACGTTCAACCGCTTCTTTCAGCGTTTGCCGGATGATTTTAATGCCGCGTTCGACAAATTCTTCACTCATGTCCACCAGAATAACGTTGAGCCCCTCCTGGGCCAGCTTCTGGGCAATACCGCTGCCCATATTTCCCGCACCGATCACCGCGATTTTGTTAATTTGTGACATATAAAATCCTCGTTTCGTTTGATGGGTTGGATTCGTTCGATTCGTTTGATGGGTTCAGGCTTTAACGGATAAAACCAATGAAACCAATCAAACAAATCAGGTTACTTGTTGTTCCAAACCGGTTTGCGCTTTTCTTCGAAGCTGTTGATGCCCTCCAGTACGTCCGCTGTTTTCATCAATGAGTTCAGAAAAAGATCGCTGACGCTTTCAATGGCGTTTGCCAGCGGCATGCCCAGGTGTTTTTTGACCGCCTGTTTATTCAAGCGAATGATGAGCGGGCTGTTATATTGAATTTCTTTTACCAGATTGTCGGTGGTTTCGGAAAGCTGATCGTCGGCGACAGCATAACAGACCATTCCCATCCGCCGGGCTTCTTCAGCGCTATACCGTTTGCCGGTGGTGCAGATCTCTATTGCCTTGGAGGGCCCCACCAGATGGGGCAATCGCACGGCGGCATAAGGGGGCAAAAAAGCGAGTTTGATTTCCGGCTGGCCGAACTGGGCGCTTTGAGCTGCCACGATGATGTCACAGGCAATGGCAACCTCCATGCCCCCGCCCAGACAGGCACCGTGCACCGAGGCAATAACGGGGACCTCGAGTTGATCGATCAGTTCAAAAATGCGGTTAAAGGTCTCGATCATTTTTGGGGCCATCTCAGGCTTGTGATCGGATACTTCAACTCCGGCGCAAAAGCTGGCCCCTTCGCCGTTCAGCACCACACATTTCAGTTGGTCATCGGCGACAAGCCCCTTCAACTCGTTGATGAGTTCAGTCATCATTTGTATGTCCAAAACATTGTGCTTCGGTCGGGCAAATGTAATTCGCGCAACACCGTCTGCTTTTTCGACTTTCAGATGCTGATATTCGCTCATGGTTTTCTTCCTTTATCGATAAGTGTTTAGTATTTAGTATTCGGTGTTTCGTGTTTGGAATAGCACTCATAATATGGACATTTCAGCGAGTCCCTGAACAAAACACTAAACACCAAACACTCACTACGCTTTTTTAAATACATAATTCAACTGCCCGTTGGGCAATTTATTGACAACGGTTTGTACTTCCATGCCTACCCGGATGTCTTCTTCCGGCAGGTCCCCGGCGATTCTGCCAAACACTTTGAAATCGCCATAATCCACCAGGGCGATGCAGTAGGGGACATCTCCCTCGAATCCGATGGGCGCATATTGCAGCCGACTATACGTCACCAGCTTGCCCTTGCCCATGACTTCAAACCATTCCATGTTACTGGTCAGACATTGATAACAATCCGCCCGAGGCGGAAAAAAAGACAACCCGCAATCCTTGCATCGGGTTCCCATGACTTTATTGTCTTCCAGGTAATCCACAAAATCATTGGTTTTGGTAATAGCGGTAAAACTTACCGTACCGAATTTTTTAAATCGATCGTCTATTTCTTTTACCTTGCTCATCGTTAAACCTTTCTATTCGGGGTAATAAATCTCACGCAAAGACGCAAAGTCGCCAAGATACATGATTAATTAATTTATAATTGATTATTTCGACCCTTTGCGGTCCTGGCGGCTTTGCGCGCTAATTTAGCTTTCACATATACCACCCAAAAATACTGAATTATCGGCCGAGAATAGTCACATTTCCGTATAGCCCCACACCGCCGATGTTGTGGATCAGCCCGATCTCCGGGTTTTTGACCTGGATATCACCGGCCTCGTCTCTGAGCTGCAATACGATGGTGCGGATCTGGGATCCACCGGTAGCGCCGATCGGGTGACCCTTGGATAAAAGCCCGCCGTCGACATTCACCGGTATACGGCCTTCCTGATAGGTTTCTTTGTTCCGGATTAAATCTTTGCCTTCGCCCGGCTTGGCAAATCCCAGATTTTCATAGGCCATCATTTCAGCGATCGTAAAACAATCATGCACTTCCGCCACATCAATGTCTTGGGGGCCGACACCGGCCATTGCATAGGCCTGCTGCGCTGCCTGCTCGGCAACGGTTAGGCCGGTAAACAGATCTCTGCCGGCCAGATTGACACTGGTGGTCGCCGCGCCGACGCCCAAAATCCAGACCGGCTTTTTCGAAAGGGATTTGGCTTTTTCTTCACTGGCGACGATGACGCAAGAGCTGCCGTCGGCGTTGGCGCAGCAATCGCCCACCCGCAGCGGGCTGGCCACCGGGCCGGCCATGCGGTTTTCCGGATCTGAAAACATCTCAAATTCTACCGGTTTGCGATATACCGCTTTTTCATTTAATTGGCCGTAGGTGGCTGCCTTAACCCGGATCAGGGCCAGATCGTCCAAGGTGGTGCCGTATTTTTCCATATGGGCTTTGGCATACATGGCATAGTAAGCGGGCATCATGGTGCCAAAGGGGCTTTCCCACTGAATATCGGCACCCCGGCCCATGCGTTCCTGTGATTCTGAAGAACTGATTTCCGACATTTTCTGAAATCCGATCACCGCCACCGCATCGTGCAGGCCCGACTTCACCAGTGAATAGGCAAGCTTTAATCCGGTGCTGCTCGAAGAGCACAGGGTTTCGACATAAAAGGTCGGCTGAGGATTCAATCCCAGATATTCGGCAAAAACACCGGCCGGTGAACGTTGTTTGTCGTACTCGGGTGCCGAGCAGATGACCGAAGCATCGATGTCGCTGGTGCTCAGTTGCGCATCCTGCATGGCATCCTTAAACCCTTCAAATACGAGTTCCCGGATAGCGCCCGGGTAGCTCCTGACAAATGTGCTCTGTCCGACTCCAATAATAGCTACTTTACTCATAATTTTCCTCTTTTATGTTGTTTCTTAAGAATTGAAAACGACAAGTTTTCATAAAAATAGTATTTCAAATAATCAGGTTTGCCGGTTGCCGTTCAGACCGTTGGGCCCGTTCAAATAGAATACTGTTTGGTTTTATTTTTTTTAAGCGGCTAGCGGGCAAACGGGTAACGGGCTCAATCTTTTCTATATATATTGCCCGCCATCTACCTTAATAACTTCCCCGGTAATATGCCGGGCCTTGTCGGATGCCAGAAAAGTCACCAGATAGGCAAGATCCTCCGGCTGACCGACACGTTTCAGGGCGCTTTCACCCATGGCCATGTCGATAATTTTATCTCTGGCTTCCGATTCTTTGAGCATGGCGGTTTCTATCAGGCCGGGGGCCACTGCATTGACCGTTACGCCGAAAGCACCCAGTTCTTTTGCAAGAGCCTTGGTATATCCAATAATACCGGCTTTGGACGCGGAGTAATTGGTCTGGCCGAATTTTCCGCGCAACCCGTTGATGGAGGTCACATTTATAATCTTGCCGTATTTTTGCTCCTTTAAAAGCGGTGCCACGTGGCGCGTGAAATTAAAATATCCTTTCAGGTTAACTTCCAACACCCGGTCCCATTGTTCCTCGGTCATTTTCCAGGAGACCCCGTCCCAGTTCATGCCGGCGTTATTGATCAGAATCTCCAGGCTGCCGAATGCTTCCACGGCGGCTTTTACGACTTTTTCAGCGTCGGCAAAGGAAGCGATATCACATTGCACGGCGAGCGCCTTGCGGCCCATTGCCTGAATTTCTTCCGCGTATTTGATGGCTTCGGCTTCGTGTTTGCGGTACGTCAGACAGACGTTTGCGCCCTCACGGGCCAGTTCGATCGAGGCGGCGGCACCGATTCCCTGTGAGCCGCCGGTCACCAGCGCATTTTTGCCTTCCAGTAGCATAAAATCCTCCTAAATTT
The DNA here is from genome assembly GCA_041559695.1 of Desulfobacterales bacterium. GTDB lineage: Bacteria > Desulfobacterota > Desulfobacteria > Desulfobacterales > JAHEIW01 > JAHEIW01. The sequence goes on along the minus strand of JBFFCW010000040.1, from coordinate 8,275 downwards.
TTCTAAATTGAGCGATTGTCGAGGTTGCCGCAGCGACAAGGCAGATGTCGTTCCGCTGCAGTTGACTGTGCGGTACGGCATCTGACGCCGTAGATGCGGTAAGATCGGCAATCCCCGAAGGGGTTTCCAATTTAATAAATTATTGTTGATAGAATTCCTTAAAAATGACCTTTCCTGTTTTTAAAATTTGAAACGATCATTTTAGGTTATTGAAACTATTGGCTTATCTGTTGTTACGACAAAATTTCGAACATAGATTAAAGCTGAGCTCTTGTGAAGTCAATAAAAAATCTTGACATCAGCATAGTTACATTGTAGCTAAAAAGTAGTTTCAAACTTTGGTGCTAAAAGCAAGCGAAATTTTTAAAAAAAGGAGGATAATATGGCAGGCATACCGGATAAAATTCACACCTGGCAGATGGTTGAGCCCACTACATTTGACAGGGAAACCAAAAAGGTGACACCAGGTAAAATCGAAAAAACTGAACTGCCGGTTCCGGAACTGAAGCCCGGTGAAGCGCTGATCGAGGTTGCCGGCTGCGGCGTCTGTCATACCGACCTGGGGTATTTTTATGACGGTGTCCCCACGGTTTCAAAGCCGCCGTTGACACTCGGACATGAAATTTCCGGTACGGTGGTTGCCGGAGACCAAGAATGGGTCGGCAAAGAGGTCGTGATCCCCGCTGTGATGCCGTGCCGTAAATGCATCCTTTGTAAAACCGGCCGCGGCAACCGCTGCCTGGCTCAGAAAATGCCGGGCAACAGCATGGAGATTTATGGTGGATTTTCCAGCCACATTCCGGTTCCGAGCATCGATCTGTGTGAAGTCAAAAATCGAGGTGAGATACCCCTCGCCCATTTAGCCGTTGTCGCCGACGCTGCCACCACACCTTATCAGGCTGCCAAAAGAGCCGATTTGCAGCCGGGTGACAATGTGGTCGTTGTCGGTATTACCGGCGGGGTGGGGCAATACATGGGGCAGACTGCCAAAGCTCTGGGCGCCAATACGGTTGTGGGCATTGCGCGCAACCAGGCCAAACTGGACCGAGCGCTTAAATACGGAACGGATTTCGTCATCAATTCCACAGACAAGGATGCCCGGACCGTTTCCAAGGAATTCAAGGGTGTCTGCAAATCGAACGGATTGCCAAGCTTCGGCTGGAAAATTTTTGAGGTCACCGGTGCCGGAGGTGGCCAGGAGATTGCGCTCAGTCTATTGAGTTTTGTGGGCAAATTGGTCGTCGTCGGGTATGGGCTTGCCAAGGCCGAATATATGTTTGGAAAATTGATGGCCTTTGATGCCGACATTCTGGGAACATGGGCCTGTCTGCCTGAATATTATCCGGTGGTCATGGATATGATCATTCAAAATAAAATCAGCATCGAAGAATTTGTGCAAACCCGGCCGATGAGCACGATTGTGGAGACATTTGAAGAAGCTCACAAAGAATCTCCCGACAAGCGCATTGTGCTGACACCTGATTTTTAAGCCCTAACAAATTTTTAACGAATAGCAACGAAAATTTTTCAATATTAAAGGAGGTAAGGATTATGGCTTTAGACTGGATGCCCCGCGACAACGAACCCAAAAACCATTTATTGCATACGGATGCGCACTGGGGGGCCGACGCCGACGCTCCCTGCGTCGTCTATGAAAAACGACCCCTGACAGACCCCAAAGGGAAGGTGCAGGAAGGGCTATACGTGGCCTGGATCCGGCTCAATAACCCCAAGCAATACAACTCTTACACCACCGAGATGGTCAAAGGCGTCATTGCCGGGTTTGAAAATTCCTCCCTGGACAGAAGCGTAGTGGCGGTCGTGTTTACCGGTACCGGGCCGTATTCTTTCTGTACCGGCGGCAACACCAAAGAATACAGTGAATTCTACAGTCAACGATGTGATGAATACGGTCAGTATATGGAGTTGTTCAACCACATGGTGGATTCGATCCTGGCCTGTAAAAAACCGGTTATCTGCCGGGTCAACGGCATGCGCGTGGCCGGCGGTCAGGAAATCGGTATGGCCTGCGATCTTACACTATCCTCCGATTTGGCCATATTCGGTCAGGCGGGTCCACGACACGGTTCAGCGCCTGACGGGGGTTCATCAGATTTTCTGCCCTGGATGCTCAGCAACGAAGATGCCATGTGGAATTGTGTCTCCTGCGAGATGTGGTCCGCCTACAAGATGAAAACGAAAAACTTGATCAGCAAAGTCGTACCGGTTTTGAAGGTCGATGGCAAATGGGTGCGTAACCCCATGATCATCACCGACAAATATGTCGAAGACGGTGAGATTGTCTACGGTGAGTATAAATCCGGTGATGCCGCCAAAGAGGCCCGGGCGTTTGTAAAGGAGCATCAGCCCAATGCGGACTTTGAATTGCTCGACAAGGAAATCGACAAGGTCATCTGGACGTTTGCCAATCTTTTCCCCGGCTGCCTGATAAAATCCATCGACGGCATTCGCATGAAAAAGAAATACTTCTGGGATATCTGTAAAAACGGCAACCGCCACTGGCTGGCTGCCAATATGGGCGGTGAAGCATTCCTTGGCTTCGGGGCCTTTAACACCAAGAAAATCACCGGTCAGGATACTATTGACTTTATCAAGTTCCGCCAGAACGTTGCCGACTCCAGACTCTGGGATGAAGAAATGTTTTCAGAGGTTCTGGGTAAACCGCAGAAGTAATATTTTTCATACGTTCAACTTTGTATTATATGGCAGGCGCTGCGCATTAACTAACGCGCGCCTGCCATTTTTTTATTTTAACACAATGCCGTCTGCAAAAAGAAGTACCTTGATAATCGGCGTTGTATTATGTAAAGTTCCGCTTGACCTGCCTCCCGGTTTAAACAAGGGCGACCTTAGGCATCAACGATGCAAACATGACCGAGACGTTCTCAAAAGAAATTATAATTCCAACCCCCAAAGGCGAAATACGCATTCACTCCTTTTGTCGTCCGGAACAAATTCAACAATACACTTTCGATCGTTATTTTGGAATCAGCGATGATTTTAAATCGCTTTTCACCCAGCGGGAAAGTCTGGCAAAAAGCGCCGCCGGTGAGGGTGCCCATGTGGTTTTGGCCCTTGCGGGCAAAGACATTATCGGGTACGGTCTTTTGGCTTATCCCGACGCGGGTGACCGCTGGGCTGAGATGGGGGCAGAGATCATGATGGAACTTAAGGCCATTGAGGTCGGTCGCTCGTGGCGGTCTGCCGGGATCGCGCCTGGAATTGTAAAAATGATGCTGGCGTATCCCGGCATTGAAGACAAAATCATTTACCTCGTCGGATATTCGTGGACCTGGGATCTGAAAGGCAAAAAACTGACCGGCCAGGAATATCGTCGGATGCTCATTAAACTTTTTGAACCTTTTGGTTTTAAGGAGTACGAGACCAACGAGCCCAATGTCTGTCTTCGGCCGGAAAATATTTTAATGTGTCGCGTGGGTCAAAATGTTACCCAAAAGATAAAAGACCGTTTCAAATGGCTGCGGTTTGGATTGGCGCCATGGACCTGGCAGGTTGATAAACCCTAAAAGTGGTTTCAGGTTTCGGGTGTCAGGTGTCAGGACTCAGTCGGTTTCGGGTGCCAGTCACCGGGTTCAAGGTTGTTTTTAACTCTGAACCGCTGAACCTGGCTTCTTGCTTCCGGCCGGTAGCCAGCGACCAGCAGCCAGCAGCCGGTGACAAGCGGCCGGATAATTTGACAGCTTTTATCATGAGGTGTATGAAGTTTGGTAATGGAAAATAATTTTGGATTCATTTTTTACGTTTTGTAACCGCCGCGTTGCAAAGCAAAAATACATTAGAGGCTAAAAATGATCGAAGATCGTGTTGTTTATTTAAAAGGCGACTTTATCCCCTGGGAGAATGCCACCGTTCACATCATGAGCCACAGCTTTGGGCGGGGCTCGGCTATTTTTGAAGTGATCAGCCTGCACAAGACGGCCTCCGGTCCGGCTGTTTTCAGGCTTGAAGCACATATCGACCGCCTGTTTAAATCCGCTGAATTTCTGGATATGGAGCTGCCCCTCTCAAAAGCGGCGTTGTGTGAGGCCGTTGCCGAGACCGTAAAACGCAACGGGCTTCAAAAAGGTGTCATCAAACTGATAAGTTTCTATCCTGAATTTGCGTTTGAAATTTTGCCCCCCCAGAAAAAACTGAGCGTTTCGATTTTCGCCATCGACCCCGAACAAGACTTAGGCGGATTGGGTATTCCGTTTGAAACGGGCACAACTGCCTATCTGAGCAGTTGGCGCAAGCTGGATCCCAGAACGGTTCCGGTTGAGGCCAAAGCGGCTGCCAACTATCTGAACGGCATGGTCGCCCGAGCCGAAGCGAAAAAAAACGGTTTTGAACACGCTGTTATGCTGGATACGCAGGGCTTTATAGCCGAAGGCGGAACCGAATCGGTATTTCTGGTTAAAGACAATTGCCTGATGACGGCTGCCACCGGGACAGTGTTAAAAAGTATCACCCGCATGTCGATTCTCGAAATCGCCAGGGAGGCCGGTATTGAGTGCATCGAAGGTCAGTTAAAGCCGGAACTGTTGTTTGAAGCTGAAGAAATGTTTGTATCCTGCACCCCCTTTAAAGTTATGCCGGTAAAACAGATCAATAATCACAAGCTCGATAATGCGCCCGGGCCGCTGACCCGCAAAATCGCTGAACTTTTGGATGCCATCGCTGGCGGTAATGACGATCGCTTCAAAGGATGGCTATATATGGTGGAGTGAAAACGATTTGGGATATGAAAGTGGATCCAAAAAAAATTCTTCAGGGGGACCAGCTTGCCGGCGGCAGGCTGATTCGACTGCTGGAAGAAGACGCCCCTGAGGGTATTGCCGGATTTAAGGCCATATTCTCGCACACCGGAAATGCGTTTGTTCTGGGAATCACCGGGCCGCCAGGCTCAGGCAAATCTACCCTGGTGGCCCATATTATCGCTGAATTTCGTCAGCGGGAGCTCAAAGTCGGCGTGGTGGCGGTGGATCCCTCAAGCCCCCTGTCCGGAGGCGCGTTTTTAGGGGACCGGCTAAGAATGCGGCAGCATACCGAAGATGAAGGGGTTTTCATTCGTTCGATGGCGACCCGGGGGCATCTGGGTGGTCTGAGCAGGACAACCCGGGAAACGGTCATGGTGCTGGATGCCATGGGCTATGATGTTGTCATCATCGAAACGGTGGGCGTCGGGCAGGATGAAGTCGAGATCGCCGATTTTGCGCACACCACGGCCATCGTCAGCATACCGGGACTGGGAGATGATATCCAGACCATGAAAGCCGGGTTGCTGGAAATCGGTGATGTGTTCATAGTCAACAAGGCCGACAGGCCCGGCGCCGATGATGAAGTCGCGCGCTTACGAAGTATGCTGGAAATGGGAACGATTCCAGAGGATGGCTGGAAGCCGCCGGTTCTCAAAACCGTTGCCGTAAAGAGCGAAGGGATTGCCGAGTTGGTCGATGCCTTCTGGCGCCACCGGCAATATCAGATGGATAGTGGGCGATTTAGGGCGCATAACAGCGAGCAGACATTTCGCTTTGTTCGAAGCCTCGTTATGGAAATGGCGGCTGATAAAATTTTCGCAAACGCCAAAGATTCTGCTGCCTATCAAACACTTCTCAAGAATTTAAATAAACGCAAAATCGATCCTTTCACAGCCGCTGAAAAACTGATAAAAGGCCTATAAATAGGTGTCAGGTGTAATGTGTCTGGTGCCAGCCAGCGGGCAAATGTCATATTTGTTTAATTGGTTCGATAAGTTAAATTGGTTAAGATTAAACGAATAAAACCAATTAGACCAATTTAACCAATGCAACATTAATCGGATCTACCGCCTGACCGCAGTTTCCGTAATTCCCGGGCGATTTCGCGGCTAAGCTGGGCGATGGCTTGACTCTTGGCCGCGACCAGGGACTCATAGTCCGGGGCTGATAAAGGTTCTTTAATAACCGATGTTTTTACGGTCTGGATCTTTTGGCTTTCCTGGCCCGACACCCGCCAGACAACATCTAAAAGCACATTTTCACCCATCTGCCCCTCGAAGTATCGGATGTCCATTGCAATCCGGTAGTACGGTTTAAAATCAATTTCCCATGGATAAACCGCCACCTGATTTGTGGCCAGTAGAAGAGAAATGTTTTCGGCCAGCACCTGGGCAAACCCCGACTTCAGGGGACCCGCCCAGCGGTTAAATTCATCCACTTTTAACTTGTTCGGACCGGTGCGGGTCACGATCTGAGGGCGATCAAGGATTTTCGGAATTTCGATCGGGCCAATGCCGATGGCAATATTTTGATCAGGGGCTGCCGGACTGACTTGCTGCTTTATACCGCTGATAGAATTTAAGGTATAGAATTCAATCGGAGGAGGGCTGCTGCCGCATCCGGCCAGCAAAAGGGCAGTAAACAAAACCAACATCGATGTTTTTTGAAGAAATCTGTCGCGCATCATTGTGCTTTTCCTTTCCCGAAGATCAGCGCATCCGGATGTCGTTCAAGATACTCGAGCAGAACCCGAAGGGAACGGGCGGCGTCGCTCAGTTCTTTAAGCGCCTGCCGCATTTCATACTGCAGCGGCGCGTCTTTTCCAAGGGTGCCCTCAACTGCAACTAATGTCTGCTGGGCCTGATCGAGAGTGGCTGTAATGGACGGGGCAACGTTTGAATTTAAATTTTGCGCAAGCTCGCGGGTTTCCTGCAAGGTTTGATTTAAAGCCTTGACGGCCTGGATGAGCTCAGCAGAAGCAGTTATGTTTTTTACGTTTTCAAGAGTGGCTTCCAGGTCTTTGCCGATTTTTTCGATCGGTACCGTTTCGATTTTGCTCAGAAGGTTGCTCACCCGGGCGGTAATGCGCTGCAATGGAGCGGGAATGGTGGGCAACTCCGGAAATTGTCCTTCATAGTTAACCTGTGCTTCGGGTGCATCGGGATGAAAGTCTAAATCGACGAACAGTTGACCGGTCAGCATACTGCCGGTTTTCAATTGGACCCTGAGGCCTTTGGCGATCAGCATATCGAGCTCTTTTTTGCTATCCACCCTTTCTTCACCTAAATTCTCCCAGCGCTGGGGCTCGGTTTCAATGAGCACCGTAATTTTAGGGGAAAGCGTTTCAAAGTCCCATTCGGGTTTGATGTCGGCAACCTGCCCGATTCTGATGCCCCTGAATTCTACCGGCGCACCGACAGTCAGGCCCCTGATCGACCCCTCAAAGTGCAGGATATAATGCTGTTTTTCTGTATAGGTTCTCTCGGAAATACTCGTGCGGGTTTCATACAATCTGAATACCTGATCTGCTCCGGCAGGTCCACTGGCTTCGAGACTGGTGGGTGTGTCAAAGGCGATGCCACCCATCATGATCGATACCAGGGATTCGGTGTTGAGCTTGAAGCCGCTGGCATCCAACTGCAAATCAAACCCGCTGGCATTCCAGAAGCGCGTATTCTTTTGTACGAGCTTATGATGGGGCGCGTTGATAAATATTTTTATGTTGATGTGACGTGCATCTTTTTCCAAATCGTAGCCGATAACCTGCCCTACCTGTATTTGCCGGTAATAGACCGGCGCACCGACATCCAGTGAGCCGAGGGTTGATCCCTTCAGGAGAAAATCGCGGCCCGGCATTCCGGTGGTCACGACCGGTGGTATCTCGAGTCCTTCGAATCTTTTTGCCGGTTCACCCGGTTCCCCCGGGTCCATACCGATGTAAGCACCGGAAAAAATGGTTCCGAGCCCGGAGACACCGCTGGCCGTTACCCGGGGGCGCACCACCCAGAATTTCGTGTTTTGCGTCAGATGAGGTTGAGCTTCCTTGACGAGTTCGGCCGTTACCAGAACCCGAGACAAATCCGCGTTGAATCGGATCGTTTCGACCAATCCGATTTCCACATCTTTATACCGTACCTTCGTTTTACCGGCTTCCAGCCCCTCTGCGGATTCAAAGGAGATCGTCACCTCCGGCCCCTTTTCCGACAGGCCTTTATAGGCGAGCCATCCGCCAATCAAAACGGCCACGGCAGGGATCAGCCAGACAATCGAAATCTGTTTTTTGCGTTGCACTTCCGCTTGCGGTAAATCCGATAGATCCGGTTCAAGGTTGTTTTCGGCGTTCATTATTTGGCTCCTGTGTGTCCCAGATCAGTCTGGGGTCAAAGCTCATGGCGGCAAAAATGGTGATGATCACCACACCGGCAAAGAAAATGGCGCCGGGGCCGGCCTCGATCGTTGCCAGTGAACCCAGCCTGACCAGGGCGACTAAAATGGTT
>JBFFCW010000039.1:0-15602 GCA_041559695.1 Desulfobacterales bacterium | reverse complement strand
GCCGTCCTGCCGTGCTTTCCGATAATCTTTCCCATATCCTGCTTTGCGACTTTGAGTTCCAATATCAACGTCTGACCACCCTCAACTTCATTAACCGTCACCTCTTCCGGCCGGTCAACAAGTGCGCGCGCAATTTCGATGATCAAATCTTTCATAGCTCCAGGTCCTTTGTTAGCTGTTAAGTATTAAGGTTTCCCGAGCATCGAGGATTTATCCGGAATTCCGTTCTATTTGGTCAGGCCACAGCATACCTGAAGTCCGGCCGGATGTCAAAAGAAGAAAATTCAGGGAAGCAGATTTAACATATTCAATTTCGCCAGGTTAGCTTGCGGGGATTAATTTGAAGTGGTTTCAAAACCCCATCTACGGCCCAATGGCTGCGTTGCCCCGCAAGCGGGATTCGCAGCTGAATTTTAAATTAGGGTGCAGCTCAGTCTCCGGCAAATGCTCATCCGCCTCAGGCGGACTGCGCTTTCCCGATCGACGTGGGCCTTGATGAACACCTTAACCTGTTTAAATCAGACATGTAATCCCGCTTCAGCGGGGTTTTGATGCACACATTCATTTCTTAAAATCAAGACGTGCAATCCCGCATTGAAGCGGGAAACCTGAGCGGCGTTTTTGAAACCACTGCTAGTAAAAGGTGCGTGGGAGCTTTACGGATCCAAGGCCATGGGGGAGCAAATGAACGGGCCAAAGTTGATAAACCGGGCATTTGAACGAAACCGTCTATACCCGGACATAACAAACGGGCGGCTCTTGCGAGGCGCCCGTTAAGGAGGAGAACAGATGAAGGTCTGTAGGCTGCAGATAACACCTGTTCGTAATTAAAAAATAAGGCTTTGCAAGGATATGTCAAACTGAAAATTAGCGATCGCTGATTTTACTCCGCCTGAGGTGGATCTGCGACCGCGACAATCGCTCATTTTAGGTCATCCTCGACAGGGGCGGCTCGCAAGAGGCGCATCTTTGCGATCGGTTCTAAACCAATCGGGATAAGACAGTGAACAACAGCAAGCATATCCCAAACCACAGCAGAGAATCAATCCAGTCATTTTCCGGCATATCTTTTTCTTCTTTTCTTGCGGCAGACATTTTATTAACCTTTAAACTGAATGTTATCAACGGAGGCAAACCGCCTGAGGACCTTTAGCGGGCCTCAGACGGATTTTTAAGCCCGTATTAGCGCGGTTTTCGCATGAGCATCCGAGCCTGTTCCTGAGTGATGGTCCCGTCCTCAATTCCTTTTTCAACCAACTGGCTCATAAGCTCACGGCGTTTGGAGCGATTATCCATTTTTGTGAGTATGTCTTTTTGCTGCTCCGGCGTAATGGCTCCATTTGCTGCGGCCTGTTTAATCCGCTCGTTGACCTTAGCCTGCATCGTCGTGCGAAACGCTTGACGGTCGATGTTTAGCTCCTGCATTACGGTGTGCAAACGCTGATCTTTGAGTTTGGCTGCAACGGCCTCTACCGGTTGCCCTGTCATCTCTGATAGCGTCTGAACCATCAGGTTTTTTTGCTGGTATTTAACCAGGAGCATCAGGCCAAAAGCCTTGTGAGAACGGTGGAATCCGGTACCCCGCTGGCCGCGGTGCCCGATACCATCAGCAAATGCCAGTCCCGAAATAATGATAGCGGCTGCCAAAATGCAACTGATGACGATGGGTTTTGTTTTCATGATTACCTCCTTACGGTTTGTTGTAATATTTTAAAATTTGACAAAGCGCACTGTGTCGCTGTGTTTAAGCTAACAATTGATTGTGGAGAAAATATGAAGAACTGATGGGAAGGTCGTGAAGGAAGCAGTATTGTTTTGAAATTGGTGTTAAAGTATTATAGTAATTTATAAAACGATGACGTAACAAGATTTGAAAAAACGATGAAGTTCAAACTTTCATATAAAATTTTTCTGGCCTTTACCTTAACATCGCTTCTGGTTGTGGTCCTTATGGTTGGACTCATAAGGTTTTATGTTACCCGCAATTTTGCAGATTACGCTAACAAATCGTTGCTGGAAAGATATAGTGATTTCGCCGCCGCCCTGGCGACTGAATATCAAACCCAAAAGGGCTGGCAGGTTCTCAAGGATGATACCGGACGCTGGCAGGAAATGTTGCGATCGAATCTGCCGCGAAAAGATTTTGAAAACCGCAGGCGGCCACCCCGAACGCCCGAAATGGAGAACAAAGGATCCGGCAGCAGTGATCACGACAGGCAGACTTCGCGGAGTGCCAGACGCATTCAACGACTGGCCCGCAGGCTGGTGCTTTTTGATGCGGATAAACAGCATATTGCCGGCGGCCGTGCCGGGGTTTCCGATGACGGCTATACGCTACAGGCGATTGCCATCGACGGCAAAACCGTGGGCTGGTTCGGCCTTCATAAAAGAGAGCACCTGGCCAACCCGCTGGCGGTCGACTTCTTAAAACAACAATCCCAGATGCTCCATATTATCGGCGGCGGTATCCTGCTGCTGGCGGCGGTTGTGGCGTTTTTGTTGTCCAGACACCTTCTGGCGCCTGTCCGCAAGCTCACAGCCGGGGCCCAGGCCCTGGCGTCGCGTCAGTTTGATACCCGTATCGAGGTTGAGTCCAAGGATGAACTGGGACAGCTGGCCGCTGATTTTAATGCCATGGCGCAAACTCTGGAAGACTATGAGCGCATGCGCCGGCAGTGGATTTCCGATATTGCACATGAGCTCAGAACGCCTTTGTCGATTCTGCGCGGCGAGATCGAAGCGCTCAAAGACGGGGTCCGGCAGGTCAACCGAGATGCACTTGATTCGCTGTATTCGGAAGCGAAACACCTGAACAAAATCGTAACTGATCTTCACGAACTGTCTCTGGCCGATGCCGGAGCGCTCTCCATTCAAAAAATACCGGTTGACGCCGTGGCGGTTTTAAATAAAACGCTTGGTCATTTCAAACAGGGTTTTGCTGAGAATCAGATTACGATTGAAAACAACCTGGAAAATCAACCCCCAGTTTCCGTCATCGGCGATGCCGATCGCCTGCAGCAGCTCTTTTCCAATCTGCTGGAAAACACCCTGCGGTACACGGATGCTCCCGGCACCTTGAAGATTGGGCAGGAGAGCACCGAAAACCGATGGGTTCTGTTTTTCGAGGATTCGGGACCCGGTGTTCCCGCAGAAGCCTTGGAGCGGCTGTTTGACCGGTTGTACCGTCTGGACCGGTCGAGAAGCCGCACGATGGGCGGCAGCGGACTGGGCCTGAGTATCTGCAAAAGCATCGCAAAGGCCCTTGTCGGAAAAATCCGGGCCGTCAATGCAAATTCAGGCGGGCTGCGAATTGAGGTTGAGCTTCTTCTGGCTTGAAGCGATAAAAAGAAAAGACCTATGACGACGAAACACATTCTTGTAGTCGAAGACGAAGAGAAGATCGCCGGCTTGCTTTGCGACTATCTGAAAGCGGCCGGCTTTCGGATATCTACCCAGAACAACGGTGGCCGCGTTATTTCTCAGATCAAAAAAGACCCGCCGGATTTGATTTTACTGGATATCATGCTGCCGGGGAAAGATGGGATGGAATTATGCCGGGAGATCCGCCCGTTTTCCAATGTTCCCATCATCATGATTACCGCCCGGGTGGAAGAAATCGACCGGCTGCTGGGTCTGGAGCTGGGCGCCGACGATTATATCTGTAAACCATTCAGCCCCCGGGAGGTGGTTGCCCGGGTGAAGGCCGTATTCAGAAGGGTGCACCCTGAACCCCGAGAGGATCGTCTGGTTGTCGGTTCGATTTCGCTGGACGATGAAACCCATCAGGTGATGATCGAAAAAAAAGTGTTAAACCTGACGCCCAATGAGTTCGGGCTTTTAAAAATCATGATGCGTCAGCCCAATCGCGTGTTTTCTCGAAATGAACTCATCAACCGGGTTCAGGGGTATGACTTTGAAGGCTATGACCGCACCATCGACACTCACATAAAAAATTTACGGAAAAAAATTGCCCGACGGCTTCCCGGCCGTGAAATCATCAGCACGGTCTACGGTATCGGGTACAAGTTCAAGGCGCCGCTCGACTGATCTTGCGCTCGCAAGAAAATTATCATATTAAAAAATAAGGATATTACCAAGGTGCATTTGAACGTTTCCAGACTGCAGAAACAAATCATGTCCTACAAACTGTTTTTAAGGATTGCTTATGCGAAACCTTACTTTAGTCCTAACACTTTTGGGCGCCCTTCTCTGCTCATGGTCTATCGCTTTTGCTGCCGACCCCGCAGAAAAATCCGAGGGCTTCAGCGGCAGGATTTCAGCAGGTGCCGGATATATGACCAGCACAGATCAGCTTAAAACAACCGATGAGAATAAACGAATCGATTCCTTAAGCGGCGATGCGGATTGGTACGACAAATTCATGCCGCTGGCGCTGTTTAACCTGCGTTACACCTTTGCAGAATCGGGCCGGCAGGTCTATTTTGGAACCCCTCCGGAACTCTCCGGTCCGCCGGGGCTTTCGCTGGGTTTTGTTCAACCCTTCTCAGATGGCAGCAACTTGGACCTGTCTGTTTTTACCCATTTATTTTCAGAAGTCTGGCGGGATCCTTACCTGACCAACACCGGCCGTAAAGAATCCCGTAAGTACAACTACGGCGCCCGTATCGCGTACGACAAGATTCTCGGCACCGGCTTTAAGCTCTCATACGCATTTTCCAGGGTGGACGTTAATGTGGATGATATCGGTGATCGATTCAATGACTTGGAACGCGATGGCTACATGCATAACGCCGATGTCGAATATGACTTTCGGCTGGGCCAGTCCATGTCGCTGGTTCCGGGCTTTGAACTGTCCATCGGTGACATAGACGGTGAAGCCAATGCCTACACCGGATATAAGTTTGGACTGGGCTTTCGCAAGTTTTCAAAATCCTACCAGCTCATGTTGAAGGCGGCGATCGGTTGGGATGACTACGATGACACGCACCCTGTTTTTAACAAAACCCGCAATGATACAAATTATTCCGTTTTTGGGGTGTTCACCCGCTCTGATCTTTTCGGTAAGGACTACCTTTTCGGAACCGTGATGGCAGGATACCGCTACCGAGACTCTAACATTGGCTTCCTGGAAGCGCAAACTTTGCTGAGTGGCGCGATGATCGGGGTTGAGTTTTAAAGCATAAAATTCGCGCGTAAAAATTGCCCGACAGCTTCCCGGCCGGGCACCAACAAAGATGCTGGGCCAAAAGATATTTTTGAGATGGATTCCCGTTAACTGGAGGAAAACATGAAGAACGCTTTAAAATCCGGCCTGACCGGTGCGCATCAAACCGAGAGAACCCCGTGGGCCAGCCCCGAAACCCTATAACTTACTTATACAAATGTATCACCGCTATACAATTTTTCATAACGGGCGTAGCTTTCCAGCAGGCGATCGCCGAGCATGCCGGCCAGGCGCTGAAAAAAAATAAGGCCATTCACCGGGTCTTTTTCCAGCAGCTTTTTCAGATCGTCCCGCTGAAGTTTGCGCACCGTCGTTTGCTCGACGCATTCTGCGGTTGTGGAAAAAACATCACGACCGACCAGGCTCGACCACCCAAAGGTCTCGCCGGGGCGGCTGACGATATGGACGACATGACCGGTCTCGCCCATTTTCAGGTAAACCCGGCCGATCAACAAAAGATAGGCGTGATCCGCCGGGTCTCCTTTTTGAAATAGAACATCGCCTTGTTCATGTTCTTCTTTTGCCGAAGCAGCCGTGAGCCCATCCACAAAATCCCTGGCGACCCCCCGCGTCAAATCTACCTGCTGGATATACATGATTTTTGCTCCTTAATGAAAAACCCCATTTCTCGACGCGAGCAATGGGGTTTCCAAATTTAAATCATGGCTACCTCTGGGTTTAGTTTAGCGCATTTGTAAACGGAGTCAATTTACTACCATGATTTTGTTTTTGCAGTCAATAACAGCGGTGATGATTCCGATTTTTAAATCCGTTTGAATTTATTGAAAAAGGTGAAACGCTGCTTATTTTAAACCCGTGCCGGCCGGAAGGCTTTATGAGCGCTTATTTGAAAAGAGAAGCTAAAAACAGATGCGTCAAGTGGATTCAGTGTTGGCTATGAAAAAATTTATGGCAGCGGGAATTGGATTGATGGGTTGTATCGGATTGCTGATGGGCTGCGCGGAGGTGGTCGTGCCCGGAGCAATGGCCGGGGGTGGAGAATATTATCGCTACGCCACATCGAATATTGCCAAAGAAACCCTGATAGGCGATGTTCGCGATGTTACAGCGGCCGCCAGAAGCGCCTTAAAAAAAATGGGCATCCGCCTGCATTCAGTGACACCTTATACGGACGAAACCGTTATGTTCGCGTCAACACCGGAACTCGATATTACCCTTAATATTATTCCGATCAGCGCCAGCACCACCCAAGTCATTGTAGATGCGAGAGAAGACCGCAGTATTAAAAAAGACAAAGCCACAGCGGATGAAATTTTATCCCAGATCCGGGCTGCGCTGTCCCGCAATGATTCACCGCCAGAAGCGTTTTCAAAGGTTTTCGTTAAAAACAATTGTCGCCGCCCCATTTACGTTGCCATCCGCTTTCTGGCCGGCAAAGATGAACCGGAGCACTGGCAAACCCGGGGCTGGTTTTCCCTTGCTGCCGGTCAACAAAAACACATTGCCGACACCCACAACCGCTATATTTACTTTTATGCTGAAACGCGCCTGCAGGATCAAATATACTGGGGCGGGGAAAACTTTCACTGGTTTGAGGGCAAGCGCTTCGGTTTTTTCAAAGCAGATTTCGGCAATGACCCGGAGGACTTCACCCAGTCTTTTAGTTGCGATTGACAGTGGCGCAAAGAAATTTACGATAGCGATGTACCGAATTATCCATTCGGTGCCGGCGTCGAATTTTGCTTGATGCTCCCGGAAATATTTAAACGATCAAAACCCCATTTCTTACGGCGAGAAATGGGGTTTCTTTGTTTGTTTGATGGATGGCGGATTTCGGGTTGGTATTGCGGGACTGCCGTCATAGACCCTGTTATGCCGCAAACGCGCATTTGTCACAGGTTTCCGGGTGCCGGGCTAACAGATCCGTGTTTTTTGCCATAAAACAGGTAATCAAATCGGCTATTTTGTCGCCGTCCTCTTCCAGCGCAAAATGTCCGGTATCGAAAAGATGAAATTCAATGTTATTCAGATCGCGCTTGTACAGGTGTGCGCCTTCTTCGGGGAAGATGAAATCGTTCTTTCTTTAGACAATCAGTGTCGGCGGCTGATGCCTGCGAAAGTAGGCCTGCCACTCCGGGTACAGCGGCGGGTTTGAACCATAATCATAGAACAGCTTCAGCTGGATGTCTTTGTTGCCGGGTCTCTCCAAAAGATATTGATCGTTGAACCAGTTTTCAGGTGCGATGGTCCCCGGATTTCGTACACCACTGGTGTACTGCCATTTGGTAGCTTCGATGGTCAGCAGGCTGTTTCGCAGGACATCGGCCTTTTCTTTTGACCTCTCCTTCCAATAGGTTTTTATTGGATCCCAGAATTCCCGCCGGCCTTCCTCATACGCATTGCCGTTCTGGATAATCAGCGACTCGATTCTTTCCGGATGCCTGGCTGCTATGCGATACCCCACGGGGGCACCGGAATCCATCATGTAAAGGCTAAATTTTTTAAGGCCCAGTTTCTGTATAAAGTTGTCGACAACCGCTGCGATGTGGTCAAAGGTGTAGTCCCATTCCTCAACGCCGGGCATCGAGCTGTTGCCGAAGCCGGGAAAATCCGGGGCAACCAAGTGAAACTGGCCCGACAGCATCTGTATCAGATTTCGAAACATGTGAGATGAGGTCGGAAAGCCGTGCAGCAATAAAACCGTTTTTTCGTCCGCGGGACCCGCTTCCCGGTAAAAGATATCCAAGCCGTCTACTTTCACAGTTCTGTAAACCGTCTTATGCTTATTTTGTGTTTCCATGACATTACTCTCCGTTTATGTAAGGCGCTCATCAAAATCCACGTGCGATTTGCAAAATCGCTCGGGACCATCTCGATATCTTGAACAACATGGCCGACGTGTTTATGGTAATTTGGTTATCTTTGTTTAGGGGGACGGATATACGGTGAACAATTCAATTACACCCAAAAGCTTCGGTTCCAGCGGCTTTTTAATTGCCACGGCCTGCCTGCTTTTGTTGCTGTCGTTCGGTTATCGTGCCGGTTTTGGCCTGTTTGTAAAGCCGATCACAGAAGCCAACGGTTGGGGGCGTGAAATCATTTCGATCGCGCTGGCCGTTCAAAATCTTTGCTGGGGCATCATTGCGTTTTTTGCCGGGGGATTGGCAGACCGTTTTGGTAATGTTAAAGTGGTGATCGCGGGAACCTTTGTTTACGCTCTGGGCATGGTGCTGATGCCGTGCGTGGACAGTCCCTGGCGGCTGAATGCTTCCGCCGGGATATTGGTCGGTGCGGGGATTGCCGGTACTTCATTTGGTATCATACTGCCGGCCATGGCCAGGGCCGTCGGCCCGGAACGGCAGCAGTGGGCACTGGGGCTGGGGACTGCGGCCGGCTCCATCGGCCAGTTTGCGATCGTACCGGTCTCGCAATTTCTAATCGATGCTTACGGCTGGGGACCGGCGCTCAACATATTAGCGGGCTCGGCGCTGATAATGGCCTTGCTGGCTATGCCGCTTGCACCCTATTCAGGGCGACCGCCGGCAGCGCAATCGCACAAGGACCAGACGGTTCCGGAAGCACTACGGGAGGCATTGCATTATCGATCATTTTTGCTGCTGGTCATGGGGTTTTTTGTCTGCGGTTTTCACGTGGCTTTCATTACGGCGCACATGCCGGCTTTTATAACCGATTTAGGCTTTGATCCCAAAGTGGGCGCCTGGAGCATTTCGATAATCGGTTTGTGCAATGTTTTCGGTGCTTACCTTTCCGGAATCATATCCGGCAAGATGCCCATGCGATACCTGCTGGTGATCATCTATTCAACGCGGGCAGTTGTGATCACCCTGTTTTTATTGGTCCCTTTCAGCCTTGTATCGGTGCTGGTCTTTAGCGCCGCGATGGGATTTTTTTGGCTGGCCACCGTGCCGCCGACCTCGGGTCTGGTTACCGTCATGTTTGGAACCCGTTACATGGCCATGCTTTACGGTATCGTATTTTTTGGCCATCAGGTGGGCAGTTTTATCGGCGTCTGGCTGGGCGGCTGGTTGTATGACCGCAGCGGAAGTTACGATCGGGTATGGTGGCTGGGGGCCGCCCTGGGTGTGATGGCTGCGATTTTGCACTGGCTCATGAGTGAGCGTCCCGTAAAGCGGCTTGCGGCTGAAAATCTTTGAATTTTCCATTCGCATCGATGGTGAACCAAAATGAATGATTTAAAAAGATACCTCACTTTCAGGGATCAGATTCAGACCATGGATCTCATTCAATGGCTTGGCGATAGCCTGATCAGCAAGATTATCAGATGGAAGACAGGCGGCTCTGAGACGCACAGCGGGATTGCCTGCCGGCTGGCTGACGTTGACAGGGTAATGACACTGGAAGCGATCCGCAAGGGTGCCGTTCCGAACCCGTTAAGTAAGGTTTTGGGAAAGTATAATGGTAAAGCCTACTGGCACCGTTTGAAAGAAGAATATCGACCCTATGTCGCCCACGCATTTAACTGGATGTATGATAAAATCGGTACCGGTTATGATTATGAGAGCGTCACCAGCCACCTGTTCGGCAGAGTGTCTGCCGATGCGCGGGCATTATTTTGCAGCGAATACGTGTTTTTGGGCTGGAAGGTAAGATGTGCTGAAGAATTGACAATCGAATTATTTGAATGGTTGCTGGATATTAAAGAAGTTCCCCTGCCGTCAGAGCTGCATAAGATTGGCCTGTATGAAGAAGACGGCAAAAGAATCCTCTAAACCCCATTTTCGATGAGGCCCAAAAAATACGGGCTATCCCAGTCGCCCATTGCGGAACAACCGAGATAGCCTAACCATGATACCAAACCAGTAAAGAGGGGCAAGCATCATGGGCAAAAAGAAGTTTAACATTTATGGATGATAAAAAACAACAGATAAAATCGAATGGAAGGCAAAAAAGATTTCCAGCTCAAATGATAACCCGCTTGTGGGCTCAGCTGTTGGGTAATTCGCCTGACGCGCATGTCATTTTTCAGCGCTTTGTATTGACTTATATTGTCGACCGGTGATATTTTGAAATCAGGCGCCGGAAAGAACAAGCACAACCCAGTAAAACCCATCAAGGTTACCTGGAAAATGCCACCCGAGATAACCATAAAAAAGGATTATATTTTAATTGAACCCAAAGCCGGGATTGATCTCAGAGAGATACGGCAAGGCGTTGCAAGGCTGTTCTATGTGAAAGGGATTCCGGAACAAAATAGAATATGGATATTCCGGGAAGGCCCGCAAAATTTATCTTTTGACGATTTGCACCGGCTGAAAGACATCATCAAAGAAAATTACCCCAAAGATTCCAAGATATACAAAACGGCGCTGGTTGTGCAACCCGGGGAACAGTCGGTTCTGGCGGAAGCCTTTGCTAAAATCGCCAAAGATTTGCCCCAGACATTTGAGGTTTTCTCCAGTTTGGTGGATGCTGAGGAGTGGGTAAAGCAATAATTCGCTTTTGAATATTTACGCGAAACCGCTTAAATCAAGGGTGGAGCGTTTTTCTCTTCAATTCCAAATTCCGCAGTCTAAAATCCAAAATCAAAATGCCTGCCGCGATGCGTCGTCGGCGCTTAATCTAACTTTGCATCTTCAAACAGCTTTTTCATCCCCTCCTTATGCGTAAAGATCTCTTCGCGGGTAAGCCCCTCCAGTTCGTGGGGAAAAACCAGCCATTGATCTGTCTTGTTAATATAATAATCCGGAACAATGTCCGTTAAATTGTATTTTGGCTTAAACCAGGCAGTGGCGACACGGATGTCCTTCGGCATATTGCGGCGCATCTTTGCCTTAAGGGTCTCCAGTATCGCTTTAATGCTGCTGCCGGTGTCAAATACATCATCCACGATCAGGAGGCCGTCTTCCCAGTTCGCTTGCCGGATGACATATTCCAGCCCGTGGACCCGCACCGTTTTATCACGTTTTTTGATACCGTAATATGACGAGGTCCGAATGGCGATATGATCGGTTTTCACTCCCAGATGGTCGAGTATTTCCTGAACTGCAATTCCGACCGGTGTGCCGCCGCGCCATACGCCGATGATAAAACTGGGTCTGAATCCGCTGTTGAAAATACGCAGGCCGAGTTCAAAGGAATCATTCAACAGTTCCTGGGCGGTCAGGTAGCGTTTTTCTTCATCCATGATCAGAATAGGGCTCCTTTTAAACAGGGTCAGATGGTTTGTCAGGATAATATATTTTTTATTTACGCCATTTTGTCAAATCAAAAATTCGAGCCGTTGTTTTCTTTCTTGTCCAGCAAACAACAATTTAGCAAACATCAAGGACGACCGGAATACAGCGCACCGTAACGGTTAAGTGAAACTTTATCGTAAGGCAGGCTTTCTCTTGGATGCGCCGACTTGCGTTCATCCGGATAGCCGATGGCAACGATCGATTCAACCTTGATATGCGCCGGCAGGTTCAGAACTTCAGCAATATACGCTTCGGCTGTTTGCGTGTCGCTGTGTTTTCTTTCTCTGATCTGGATCCAGCAACTCCCGAGTTCAAGCGATGCTGCCGCCAGATGAATAAAAATGGATGCAATCGATGCATCTTCAACCCACACGTCACTTATTTGCGGATTTGCACATACCACGATTCCCAGGGCTGCATTTTTCAAAAAAGTCGCTCCATGCGGTTTTGCGCTGGAAAGCTTTTGCAACAAAGCGGAATCGGTAACGACAACAAATTCCCACGAATTTTTTCCCATTGATGTCGGTGCGCGCAGCAACGCTTCCACCAATGAATCGATTTTTTCGGACTCGACCTGTTTGTTCTTGTATCTTCGGATGCTTCTGCGGCTTTGCGCCAAAGATAGAAACATTGTTAACCTCCTTGAATTCGGGCAAAATGAAAAAGCGAACAAAAAAATGTTCGCAACTTTCGGGTGTATGGTCATCAACCTGTTAATTTTTTATTGTCGGCCATCTAATTTATGAGGATGGGTTTCAAATGTCAATAACCTTGGTTGAGCCTTTTCAATCCGGTAATATGAACTGACGCTCAAGTAGGCCAACACTGACGAAGCGTGACGAAGCCGGCGGCTGAAATTTGATCTTAGCACGCTGGCGTGATAAAATTTTATTCATGTTGCACAGAACTTGGATCCGAGACGATGATGATTTCTCGAAAAAAATTCACCTTCAGGTATTTTCTGTTTTTTGGCCTGATGCCGGCACTGATATTATTCTACGGTGTTTTGTCGGCCAATGAAATGGCCGTCATCAAAGTTCAGTATCGCAGGGCTGCCGAGCTGGTGCCGGTTGTCCAAACCATGCTTTCCGCCGGGGGAAGTGTTACCGTCAGTCAGCGGGTGAATTCACTGGTTGTCGTTGATAATGCCGAGGCGATCCGGCGCGTGTATGCTTACCTTGAGCGCTTCGACAAACCGGTTGAGCAGGTCCGAATCCATGTCCGATTTAATACTATCGGCTCAGACGAGGAAAGAGCGATTGCGGCCCGGGGCCGGTATTCAAAAGATAAGGTCAGTGTCGCCGTCGGCCGTAAAAACAAAGACGGTGTGGATATTTCGGTTCAAGATCGCGGGCACCGGCGAAGCAGCACTTCCAGTGCGTTCGTGGTCGCCATGTCCGGTAGCCCGGCATTTATCCGCGCCGGAAAAGAAATTCCATATCGGGAGGGATCGGCTTTTTTCCGGCGGCATGCTCCGGGCGGCGCAACGATCGCATGGCAAACTGCTAAAAGCGGCTTTGAGGTTACACCGATCGTTGTCGGTGAAAATGTCCTCTTGAAGATTGTGCCCCGCGTCGCCTATGACGACCGCAAAGACGCTGTTATTCGATTTTTCGGGGCCCAGACGGAACTGACCGCTCCCTTTGGGCAGTGGGTGGAAATCGGTGGAACCGCCGATCAACAAAATGAGGTTTTCAGAGAGATCCTTTCCCAGAGCATGGGCGGCGGTAACTCGGCCAACACTATTTCAATCATGGTGGAAAGGCCTTAGATAGAAAATCATGATTTTTGGCGTTGCGTTTACTTTCCGGATGCACCTCTCATATGTGCACCTTGTGTCTTTCTTAATTACCGATGACTTGAGATTTTTGTGCCAACTTGATAGTAAATAGCAGGATGCTAAAAAACAGAAAGGGCAGCCCGGGGTTTGGACTACCCATCTCAAGCTATTTTCATTGAAAGCGGGTTGGTGAAAATCCCCGAAACCGTCCTTAAAAACAATAACCTGTTTATTTTTCCAGAGAGTTTGTGATAAATTAGAATTTAATAAATACCCGGGGCATAGGCACTGTGCGCCGAAAAGGAGAGCCCCTGACTCCCTGCCCGAGGAAACCACTGGGGGAAGGGAGGGGCTTTTATGAAGTCACTCTTAAGCGGAATATTTGGCATCATCCTTCTGTTTTTATCGGCGAATTCAATGGCAGAGTGTGGACCCATGGCCACCGGGCATAATCTATTATCCTGCATTGAAAGCAGCGATCCGGAATTTTATGGCTACGGTCTGGGTTTCATCTCCGGTGTTACCTTTGCCTATCGCGCCATGTATGACGGTGTCCTTAAACCTGAAAAAATTTGCATCCCCAAAGGCGTAAAAATTAAGGAGATAAAGTTTGTCGTGCAGGATTATCTCTCAAACCATCCAAACAAGCTAGATGAGCCTCCATGGATGCTGGTCTCCGAAGCTGTCAAGGATGCGTTCCGATGCTACTAATGCTATCAAAAAGATGCAAATAATGGCCAAAATTACTTCTCTCGATCAACAAGATCGGGAGCACTGGAAACAGCAGAATGCAGAAGTTCTTGAAAAAGTACAAGATCAGGCGCTGAAGGAAATGATCAAGATGGTCTTGAATTTGCACGAACTCGAGCATACCGGTGAATGGCGGCAAGCTCATCGAAGACTCGACTTTTCTAAATCAACATTTATGGACTATCTTCAATTATACGCGCGATGGTCTTTACCGGAATTTCGATTGCTTGAGGAAGCGGTATTTGAGAATTTCGACGAGCTCAAACGAAAGGGATTGTACAGCGTATTAATCCGGCTTAGAAAAGAAAAGGATGGAAAGTAATTTAATACCTGAATCTTACCCCGCTTTGCGGGACGACGCGTCTGTTGTTATAATACCAACAAGCTTTTCATGAAAATTAAGGCGAACTCGTGTAAAATTCAGGTAAAGAAAGAAAGGCGGAAACGATGTCTGCTTTCTCGACTATCGGAATAATTTTATTGGTATGTGCAGCGATGCTATTTGCCTATCAAATCATGGCAGCATTCCTGGGCATGGGCACATCTGATGATTTTGTGTATGAAAATATCAACCTTGAGGATATTTTCTCCGAAAGTTTTTTAAACTGGGTTGATGGTATTTCATCAGCGAATCTTCAAGGCTTAGCCTATACCTTGATAACGATGCCACTCGTTCTTTTGCTGCTGTGCGGAGCGCTTTTATTTTTTTTAATTCATATGTTTAAAGGTCATAAACATAAATAGCCCGGCAACTCAGCGCTGGAAGGCTTCATCCGCCGGGTCGGGCAGTGAAATAAACTTAATTTCAATCATGGGATTTTACGCTAAATATCTTCTGCCAAGAACCGTGCATTTTCTCTGCAGTGCTAGGCCGATTCGGAAACAGCGTGAAAAAGTTGTGCCGGTGGCCGCAGGCCGCGTGCTGGAAATTGGGATTGGCTCCGGACTCAATTTGCCTTTCTATGATTCTGCAAAGGTGCAACAGGTGTGGGGCCTGGACCCGTCGATAGAGTTGTGGGCTCTGGCGGACGAGACCGTGGCCCAGATCAAATTTAACCTGGAATTCATCAAAGGCGATGCCGCAGCGATACCGCTTGATTGCAGCAGTGCCGATACGGTATTGGTTACCTACACGCTATGCACGGTTCCCGATGTTGTGCCGGCCATTGAGGAGATACGCCGCGTGCTCAAACCGGACGGGCAGCTGATTTTTTGTGAACATGGCGCCGCACCCGATGCAGCAGTTCGGCGCTGGCAGAACCGGCTGAATCCGATCTGGAAAAGATTTGGGGGTGGCTGCAATCTGAATCTGCCCATTCCTTCTCTGCTGGAGCAAGCGGGCTTCAAAATACGGGCAATGGATACGATGTATTTACCGGGCTGGAAATTTGCGACTTTCAATTATTGGGGCACGGCCGTAGCGGCTTAATATATTTGCCCGGCAACAGGCGGTAAGAAGCTCGGGACAATTGCCTAAATCCCGCAATATCCGGCCATTTAAACCATCCCGTTTATTCACCATTCAGGTTTGATTCTATCGCAGGCAGCGGACATCACAGGGATAGAGGGCGATCAATGATCGAAAAACCCATTGATGAACCGACAAAGCGAGCATCTCATCTGGGCTTTCGGCAGGGCTAGGAGATCGCCAACAGAACTCAAATTGTCGAAACCATCGGCAAAGATGAGTTTGTGAATATTGTTTTAG